>JASLFM010000146.1 GCA_030150585.1 Acidovorax sp. | reverse complement strand
GCGGCCGATGCGGCCCAGGCCCACGCGCTGATGGAGTCGAACCAGCATATTGGCAAGATTGTTTTGACATGGACACCATGAAAAAGAAACTCATCGCCGGCAACTGGAAGATGAACGGCAGCCTGGCTGCCAACGAGGCCCTGCTGCAGGCGCTGCGCGAGGGCCTGGCCCAGCAGGCGCCGGCGTGCGACGTCGCGGTGGCTGTGCCTGCGCCTTATCTCGCGCAAGTCCAGGCGTTGACGGCGGGCGCAGCCATCGCCTTGGGGGCCCAGGACCTGTCGGCCCACGAAGCGGGCGCCTACACCGGGGAGGTGTCGGCTGCGATGCTGCGCGACTTCGGTGCACGCTATGCGCTCGTGGGGCATTCCGAGCGCCGCCAGTACCATGGGGAAACCGATGCTATCGTGGCCGTGAAGGCGCAGCGCGCGCTGGCTGCGGGCATCACGCCCATCGTCTGCGTGGGCGAGACCCTTGCGCAGCGCGAGGCGGACGAAACCGAGGTGGTGGTCAAGCGCCAGCTGGCGGCGGTGATCCACCTCAACGGCCATTGCATCAGCGAGATCGTTGTGGCTTACGAGCCCGTATGGGCCATCGGCACGGGCCGCACGGCCACGCCCGAACACGCGCAGCAGGTGCATGCCGTGCTGCGCGCGCAGCTTGCCGCGGCCACGACGCACGCCGACCGCATCCGCCTGCTTTACGGCGGCAGCATGAACGCGGCGAACGCAGCGCAGCTGCTGAGCCAGCCGGACATTGATGGAGGCCTCGTGGGCGGTGCATCGCTCAAGGCCCCGGACTTCTTGCAAATCATCGCCGCGGCCCGGTAAGGCCAGGCAATCCAATCAGGAGTAGAAACATGAATGCGTTGATGAATGTGATCTTGGCGATCCAGATGCTGGCCGCGCTGGGCATGATCGGGTTGATCCTGATCCAGCACGGCAAGGGGGCCGACATGGGGGCGGCCTTCGGCAGCGGCAGTGCCGGCAGCCTGTTTGGCGCCACGGGCGGTGCGAACTTCCTGTCGCGCACGACGGCCGTGCTGGCGGCGGTGTTCTTCGTGACCACGCTGGCACTGGCCTATCTGGGCAATGCGCGTCCCACGTCCACGGGCAGCGTGCTCGAAGGCCCCGCAGCCGCAGTGCCCGCTCCGGCCACCGAGGCATCCGTGCCCGCTGCGCCGGCCGTTCCGGCCTCGGGTGCCGCACAGATCCCGACCAAATAAAAAGTCACAAATTTGGGGTGTGAGGAGCGGAGCAGGGTTTTTCCGGAGTAGAATCTCGGATTGTCTGGAAAGCCAAAGCCCTCTGAGGTTCCTCATGCCATCCAGATGCAAAAATCAGCCGTCGTGGTGAAATTGGTAGACACGCTATCTTGAGGGGGTAGTGGCGAAAGCTGTGCGAGTTCGAGTCTCGCCGACGGCACCAATACACAAAAACCCTGCCTAGCCGACCCGGCAGTGGTCGGTTCAGGCAGGGCTCTAAGCGGTGAGCATGTCCTCCAGATGAACCTCGATCAGTACCTCCCCGTTCTTTTGTTCATTCTGGTCGGCATCGCTGTCGGCGTAGTGCCCCTTGTGCTGGGCTACGTGCTGGGTCCCAACCGGCCCGACCCCGAAAAGAACTCCCCTTACGAATGCGGCTTCGAGGCTTTCGAAGATGCGCGCATGAAGTTCGATGTGCGCTACTACCTCGTCGCCATCCTCTTCATTCTGTTCGATCTGGAAATCGCCTTCCTCTTCCCTTGGGCTGTAACGCTGCAGGAAGTGGGTCTGGCGGGTTTCGCTGCTGTCTCGATCTTTCTGGCCATCCTTGTCGTGGGCTTCGCCTACGAATGGAAAAAGGGTGCGCTGGATTGGGAATGACACGCTTCCCCTACAAGGACTGACACGATGATTGAAGGCGTGATGAAGGAAGGCTTCATCACCACGAGCTACGACTCCGTGGTGAACTGGGCCAAGACCGGATCGCTGTGGCCCATGACCTTCGGTCTGGCCTGTTGCGCGGTGGAGATGATGCACGCGGCGGCCGCGCGCTATGACATCGGTCGCTTCGGCGCCGAAGTGTTCCGCGCCAGCCCTCGCCAGTCCGACCTGATGATCGTGGCTGGCACGCTGTGCAACAAGATGGCCCCGGCCCTGCGCAAGGTGTACGACCAGATGTCCGAGCCGCGCTGGGTGCTCTCCATGGGCTCCTGCGCCAACGGTGGCGGCTACTACCACTACAGCTACTCCGTGGTGCGCGGCTGCGACCGCATCGTGCCCGTGGATGTGTACGTGCCGGGCTGCCCGCCCACGGCCGAGGCGCTGATCTACGGCATCATGCAGCTGCAGCAGAAGATCCGCCGCACCAACACCATTGCACGGGTGTGAGGACGAAATGACTGCTGTTGCCCTGCGCCCCGAACAAACCCGCGATGCCATTGCCGCCACCCTTGGCGACAAGGTGCGCCAACTCACCATCGCCCTGGACGAAGTCACGCTGGTCGTGGCTGCCGCCGACTACCTCGCCGCCATGCAGATGCTGCGCGACGCCGAGGGTTGCCGCTTCGAGCAGCTGGTGGACCTTTGCGGTGTGGACTATTCCGCCTACGGCGATGCAGGCACCGATGGTCCGCGCTACTGCGTGGTGTCGCACCTGCTCTCCGTCAGCTTGAACCAGCGCGTGCGCGTCAAGGTGTTCTGCCCTGATGACGACATGCCCGTGGTTGCCTCCGTATCCGACCTGTGGAATTCCGCCAACTGGTACGAGCGCGAGGCGTTTGATCTCTACGGTATCGTGTTCGATGGCCATAACGATCTGCGCCGCATCCTGACCGACTACGGCTTCATCGGCCATCCCTTCCGCAAGGATTTTCCGCTCTCGGGCCATGTGGAAATGCGCTACGACGCGGAGCGTCGCCGCGTGGTGTACCAGCCCGTGACCATCGAGCCGCGCGAGATCACGCCGCGCGTCATCCGTGAAGACAAGTACGGAGGCCTGCACTGAAGCGCCCCGCGTGCCGACAGTGACCTACCATGGCTGAAATCAAGAACTACTCCCTGAACTTTGGTCCGCAGCACCCGGCAGCGCACGGTGTGCTGCGCCTGGTGCTGGAGCTCGATGGCGAAGTCGTGCAGCGCGCCGACCCGCACATCGGCCTGCTGCACCGCGCCACTGAAAAGCTGGCCGAGCACAAGACCTTCATCCAGTCGCTGCCCTACATGGACCGTCTCGACTACGTGTCCATGATGTGCAACGAGCAGGCCTACTGCCTGGCCATCGAGAAGATGCTGGGTATCGAGGTGCCGCTGCGCGCCCAGTACATCCGCACGATGTTCGGCGAAATCACGCGCCTCTTGAACCACCTGATGTGGCTGGGTTCGCATGGCAACGACTGCGGCAGCTCCACCATCCTGATCTACACCTTCCGCGAGCGCGAAGACCTGTTCGACATGTACGAAGCCGTGTCGGGCGCGCGCATGCACGCGGCGTACTTCCGTCCGGGCGGCGTGTACCGGGACCTGCCGGACTCCATGCCGCAGTACAAGGCCAGCAAGATCCGCAACGCCAAGGCCATCAGCGACCTGAACCGCAACCGCCAGGGATCGCTGCTCGATTTCATCGACGACTTCTGTGCCCGCTTCCCCAAGTGCGTCGACGAGTACGAAACCCTGCTCACCGACAACCGCATCTGGAAGCAGCGCACCGTGGGTATCGGCGTGGTTTCGCCCGAGCGTGCGCTCAACCTGGGCATGACCGGCCCCATGCTGCGCGGCTCCGGCTTCGCGTGGGACCTGCGCAAGCAGCAGCCCTATGACGCCTACGGCCTGGTGGACTTCGACATCCCCGTGGGCAAGACCGGCGACAGCTACGACCGCTACCTCGTGCGTGTGAACGAGATGCGCGAGTCCAACCGCATCATCAAGCAGTGTGTGGACTGGCTGCGTGCCAACCCCGGCCCGGTCATTACCGACAACCACAAGGTGGCGCCGCCGTCGCGTGAGTCCATGAAGTCGAACATGGAGGAGCTGATCCACCATTTCAAGCTCTTCACGGAAGGTTTCCGTGTGCCCGCGGGCGAGGCCTATGCCGCCGTGGAGCACCCCAAGGGCGAGTTTGGTATCTACCTCGTGAGCGACGGCGCCAACAAGCCCTATCGCCTCAAGATCCGTGCCCCCGGCTTCGCGCACCTTGCCACGCTGGACGAAATGGCGCGTGGCCACATGCTGGCCGATGCCGTGGCCATCATCGGCACCATGGATATCGTGTTCGGAGAAATTGACCGATGATTACCGAAGCGACCAAACAGCGCTTTGCCCGTGAAGTGGCGAAGTACCCGGACAACGCCGCAGGACGCCAGTCCGCCGTGATGGCCTGCCTGTCCATCGTGCAGCAGGAAGAAGGCTGGGTCAGCGCCGAGAGCGAGGCCGTGATTGCCGACTACCTTGGCATGCCGCAGATCGCGGTGCATGAAGTTACCACCTTCTACAACATGTACAACCAGCAGCCGGTGGGCAAGTACAAGCTCAACGTCTGCACCAACCTGCCTTGCCAGCTGCGCGACGGCTACAAGGCGCTGCACCACCTCGAAGCCAAGCTCGGCATCAAGATGGGAGAAACCACGCCCGACGGCCTGTTCACGCTGCAGCAGTGCGAATGCCTGGGTGCCTGCGCCGATGCGCCCGTGATGCTGGTCAACGACCGCACCATGTGCAGCTTCATGGACAACGAAAAGCTCGATCAGCTCGTGGACGGCCTCAAGGCCGCGGAGGGCAAGGCATGACCACGGCCGCACAAATCCTCGCCCAGTTCCAGGCTACGGGTGTACAGACCTGCTTCCACGACCGCCACATCAACCCGCAGATCTACGCGGACCTGAACGGTACGAACTGGGGTATCAAAGACTACGAGGCGCGTGGCGGCTATGCCGCGCTGCGCAAGATCCTCGGTGCCGATGGCGGCGAGGGCCTCACGCAGGACCAGGTGATCGCTACCGTCAAGGAATCCGGCCTGCGCGGCCGTGGTGGCGCAGGCTTTCCTACGGGTCTGAAGTGGAGCTTCATGCCCCGCCAGTTCCCGGGCCAGAAGCATCTGGTATGCAACTCGGACGAGGGTGAGCCCGGCACCTGCAAGGACCGAGACATCCTGATGTACAACCCCCACATCGTGATCGAGGGCATGATCATCGCGGCCTATGCGATGGGCATCTCGCTGGGGTACAACTACATCCACGGCGAAATTTTCCAGGTCTACGAACGCTTCGAGGCGGCGCTGGAAGAAGCGCGCGCCGCAGGCTATTTGGGCGACAAGATCCTGGGCAGCAGCTTCAATTTCCAGCTGCATGCGCACCACGGCTTCGGTGCCTACATCTGCGGTGAGGAAACCGCGCTGCTCGAATCGCTCGAAGGCAAGAAGGGCCAGCCGCGCTTCAAGCCGCC
>JASLFM010000084.1 GCA_030150585.1 Acidovorax sp. | reverse complement strand
ACCGGCATCGTCATCATGCGCAAGGGCGAGAACCCCAGCGTGGTGCTCAAGGGCGTGAAGGACAAGATCGCCCAGCTCAACGCGCGCGGCCTGCCGCCGGGCGTGCAGATCGTGCCGTTCTACGACCGCACCTGGCTCATGGACAAGACGCTGACCACGGTGTTCCGCAACCTCGTGGAGGGCGCGCTGCTGGTCTCGCTGGTGCTCTACATCTTCCTGTCCAACCTGCGCGCGAGCCTGGCCGTGGTGGTGGTGATCCCGCTGTCGCTGCTGGCCACCTTCATGGGACTCAAGGTGATGGGCGTGCCAGCCAACCTGCTGAGCCTGGGCGCCATGGACTTCGGCATCATCGTGGATGGCGCGGTGATCGTGGTCGAGAACATCATGCACCGACTGGCCGAGCGCGGCGAGGACATGGACGAGCGCGACCGGCGCGAAACCATCATCGAGGCCGCCAACGAGGTGGGCCGCCCCACGCTGTTCTCGATGCTCATCATCATCGCGGCGCACATCCCCATCTTCGCGCTGCAGCGCCACGAAGGGCGCATCTTCCAGCCCATGGCGCTGTCGGTGACCATGGCACTCGTGGGTTCGCTGATCTTCTCACTCACGCTGGTGCCGCTGCTGGCCTACTGGATGCTCAAGCGCCGCCTGCCCCACGGCGACAACCGCGTGGTGCGCACCGCCAAGAACCTCTACGCCCCCGTGCTCGACTGGGCGCTCGCGCACCGGCGCAAGGTGGCCGTGATCGCGCTCGCGGCCTTCGGCCTCACGGGCGTGGTGGCCTCGCGCCTGGGCTCGGAATTCCTGCCGGAGCTCAACGAGGGCACGACCTGGGTCAACTTCGCGCTCTCGCCCACGGTGTCGAGCGAGGAGGCCACGCGCATCCTGCGCATGGCGCGCAAGGCACTGCTCACCGTGCCCGAGGTCAACACGACGGTGTCCAAGGCCGGCCAGCCCGAGGACGGCACCGACCCCAAGACCATCTCCATGGCCGAGATCTTCGTGGACGTGAAGCCCGAGGACCAATGGCGCCCCGGCATGACGCGCGAAAAGATCACCGACGAGATGAACCGAGTGCTCACCGCCATCCCCGGCATCGACCCCGCGTTCTCGCAACCCATCCGCGACAACGTGCTCGAATCGATCTCGCAGATCAAGGGCCAGATCGTGATCAAGCTCGCGGGCGACGACCTCGTGGAGATGAAGCGCATCACCGACGCCATCGCGCGCGAGGTCAAGCAGGTGCAGGGCGTGGCCCGTGCCGAGATCGACCGCGACGGACAGGTGCCGCAGCTGCTCATCAACATCGACCGCGACCGCGCCGCGCGCTACGGACTCAACGTGGGCGACGTGCAGGACGTGATCGAAGCCGCCCTTGCGGGCAAGGCCGCCACCAGCCTCTGGGAGGGCGAGCGCAAGTTCGCCGTGGCCGTGCGCCTGCCCAAGGACGAGCGCGTGATCGCCAACCTGCCGCGCACGCCCATCGCCACCCCCGACGGCGGCTACGTGCCGCTCTCGGCCGTGTCCAACATCCGCGAGGGCACGGGCGCCATGAACATCGCACGCGAGGCCGGGCGCCGCACCACGGCCATCGGCATCTTCATCGCCGGCCGCGACATGGGCTCGGTGGTGGCCGACATGAAGGCGCGCGTGGCGCAGAACGTGAAGATCCCCGACCCCTACCAGCTCAACTGGTCGGGCGAGTTCGAGAACCAGGAACGCGCCATGAAGCGCTTGTCAGTGGTCGTGCCCATCTCGCTGCTGCTGATCTTCGTGCTGCTGTTCGACGCGTTCAAGTCGGTCAAGACCGCCTCGCTGATCCTCGTCAACGTGCCGCTGGCGCTCATCGGCGGTTTCATCGCGCTGTGGGCGCTGGGCATTCCGCTGTCGGTGTCGGCGGCCATCGGCTTCATCGCGCTGTCGGGCCAGGCCGTGCTCAACGGCGTGGTGATGCTCTCGGTCTACCAGCAGCTGCAGGCCGATGGCCTCAGCGTGGTCGAGGCCGTGCGCCAGGGCTCCATGCAGCGCCTGCGCACCGTGCTCATGACGGCTCTGCTCGCCATGCTGGGCCTGCTGCCCATGGCGCTCTCGCACGAGATCGGCGCCGAAACGCAGCGGCCCCTGGCCATCGTGGTGATCGGAGGCCTCGTCACGGCCACGCTGCTCACGCTCGTGGTGCTGCCGGCCCTGTATGTGGCGTGGTTCGCGCCGCGCAAGCAGGAAGACGCAGCGCCGACGTCCGGAGCCACTGCATGACGCATGGCCGCACCGGCGTGGTGCTGCTGCACGGCCTGTGCAGCACGCCCGACGAACTGCTGCCCGTGCAGCAGGCGCTGCGCTCGGCCGGCTGCACCGTGGTGGCGCCCCGCATTCCGGGCTACTCGTTCGACCCCGAGGCCGCCGTGCAGCGCGCGCACCCCTGGCGCGAGTGGATCACGGCCATCGAGGCCCAGGTCGACACCCTGCGCCACGACCACGCGCGCGTAGCCATCGTGGGCATCTCGGCCGGCGCCTCGCTCGCGCTGGGCGCGGCCATCCACTGCGGCGCGCGGCTGGACGCGATGGTGCTGCTGTCCACCACGCTGCGCTTCGACGGCTGGGCCATCCCGCGCACGCAGTGGCTGCTGCCGCTGGCGCTGTACACGCCGCTGGGCCGCTGGTGGAGCTACCGCGAGAAGCCGCCCTACGGCGTGAAGAACGAGCGCGTGCGCGCCTGGATCGAACGCGAGCTGCACCAGCGCCGCGTCTCGCGCGCGGGTGCGGCCGTGCTGGGCATCGGCCACCTGCGCGAACACGACCGCCTGCTGCGCCACGTGCGCAGCCACCTCGGCCAGGTGGCCTGCCGCCGCGTGCTGGCCATCCATGCGCGCGAGGACGAGGTGGCCAGCGTCGCCAACCTCGGCCTGCTCGAGCGCGGCCTGGGCACCCACCGCCTGCGCACGCTCATCGTCGACAACAGCTACCACATGGTGTCGATCGACAACGACCGCCTGCAGGTCGCGCGCGAGACCGTGGCCTTCGTGGCACCGGCGGCCCCCTCCCCCTCAGCCCCTTCGGAGGTCTGACATGAACAACGA
>JASLFM010000565.1 GCA_030150585.1 Acidovorax sp. | reverse complement strand
GATCTCGCCGTGGATGTAGTTGTAGCCCACGGCGAGATCTTCCAGGTCTATGACCGCTTCGAGGCAGCGCTGGAAGAAGCGCGCGCGGCGGGCTATCTGGGCGACAACATTCTGGGCAGCAGCTTCAGCTTCAAGCTGCACGCGCACCACGGTTTCGGCGCCTACCTCTGCGGTGAAGAAACCGCGCTGCTCGAATCGCTCGAAGGCAAGAAGGGCCAGCCGCGCTTCAAGCCGCCGTTCCCTGCCAGCTTCGGCCTGTACGGCAAGCCGACCACCATCAACAACACCGAGACCTTCGCGGCGGTGCCCTGGATCATCCGCAACGGCGGCCAGGCCTACCTTGAATGCGGCAAGCCGAACAATGGCGGTACCAAGATCTTCTCGGTGTCGGGCGACGTCGAGAAGCCCGGCAATTACGAGATTCCGCTGGGCACGCCCTTCAGCAAGCTACTGGAGCTTGCCGGCGGCGTGCGCAAGGGCCGCAAGCTCAAGGCCGTGATTCCCGGTGGTTCGTCCGCTCCTGTGCTGCCCGCACACATCATGATGGAATGCACGATGGACTACGACTCCATCTCCAAAGCCGGCTCCATGCTGGGTTCGGGTGCCGTCATCGTGATGGACGATTCGCGTGACATGGTCGAAAGCCTGCTGCGCCTTTCGTACTTCTACCAGCACGAATCCTGTGGCCAGTGCACGCCCTGCCGCGAGGGCACGGGTTGGCTGTGGCGCGTCGTGAACCGCATCCAGCATGGCGAGGGTCGGCCCGAAGATATTGACCTGCTGGACGACGTATCGGTGAACATCATGGGGCGCACCATCTGCGCCCTCGGTGACGCGGCGGCGATGCCGGTGCGCGCCATGATCAAGCACTTCCGGCCGGAGTTCGAGGCGAAGATCCAAGCCGCTTCCCACAAGGCCTCTGCCTGATCGAGAGAAGACATATGGTTGAAATTGAACTCGACGGACAGAAGGTGGAGGTCGCCGAAGGCAGCATGGTCATGCATGCAGCCGAGAAGGCTGGCACCTACATCCCGCACTTCTGCTACCACAAGAAGCTTTCTATCGCCGCCAACTGCCGCATGTGCCTGGTGGATGTGGAGAAGGCGCCCAAGCCCATGCCGGCCTGCGCCACGCCCGTGACCCAGGGCATGATCGTGCGCACCAAGAGCGACAAGGCCATCAAGGCCCAGAAGTCGGTCATGGAATTTCTGCTGATCAACCATCCGCTGGACTGCCCCATCTGTGACCAGGGTGGCGAGTGCCAGCTGCAGGATCTGGCCGTGGGCTATGGCGGTTCCTCCTCGCGCTACGAGGAAGAAAAGCGCGTGGTCTTCCACAAGGACGTGGGCCCGCTGATTTCCATGGAGGAGATGAGCCGCTGCATCCACTGCACCCGTTGCGTGCGCTTCGGCCAGGAAGTGGCCGGCGTGATGGAGCTGGGCATGGTCAACCGCGGCGAGCATTCCGAGATCACCACCGTGGTGGGCGATACCGTGGACTCCGAGCTGTCGGGCAACATGATCGACATCTGCCCCGTGGGCGCGCTCACCAGCAAGCCGTTCCGCTACAGCGCCCGCACCTGGGAGCTGTCGCGCCGCAAGAGCGTGAGCCCGCATGACTCCACGGGTGCCAACCTCATCGTCCAGGTCAAGAACCACAAGGTGATGCGCGTCGTTCCGTTCGAGAACGAAGACGTCAACGAATGCTGGATCGCCGACCGCGACCGTTTCTCTTACGAGGCACTCAATGGCGAGGATCGTCTGACCAAGCCCATGCTCAAGCAGGGTGGTGCCTGGAAGGAAGTGGACTGGCAGACGGCCCTTGAGTACGTGGCCAACGGCCTCAAGAACATCCAGCGCGATCATGGCGCGCGCTCCATTGGTGCGCTCGTGAGCCCGCACAGCACGCTGGAAGAGCTGTATCTGGCCGGCGGCCTGGTACGTGGCCTCGGCAGTGACAACATCGACCATCGTCTGCGCAACGCCGAGTTCGCTGCGGCCGATGGAGTGCGCTGGCTCGGTACCTCGATTGCTTCGTTGTCGGCCCTGCAATCGGTGCTCATCGTGGGTTCCAACCTGCGCAAGGACCACCCGCTGTTCGCTCAGCGCATCCGCCAGGCGGCGCGCAAGGGCGCCGCGGTGCATGCCATCAACGCGCGGGCCTACGACTGGGCGCTGCCCGCCGTGCATTCCGTCGTGGATGCAGCTCACTGGACCAAGGCGCTCGCCGACGTAGCTGCTGCAGTGGCCCAGGAAAAGGGTGTACCAGCTCCTGCCGCCCAAGGCGCCGTGAACGACGAGGCCCTGGCCATCGCGCGTGCGCTGCTGGCGGGTGAACGCAAGGCCATCCTGCTGGGCAATGCCGCCGCGCACCATGCCCAGGCGTCGAGCCTGTTGGCGTTGGCGCAGTGGATCGCCGCCCAGACGGGAGCCTCGTTCGGCTACCTGACCGAAGCCGCCAACACCGTGGGCGCGCAGTTCGTGGGTGCGCAGCCGCGCCAGGACGGCATGCACGCAGGCCAAATGCTGGCCGGCGGCCTCAAGGCTGCGCTGCTGCTCAACACCGAGCCGGAATTCGACTCCGCCGCCGGTGCGCAGGCTGCACGCGCGCTGGGACAGGCCGAGATGGTGGTCACGCTGAGTCCGTTCAAGGCCAACCTTGAGTTCAGCGACGTGCTCCTGCCCATTGCTCCGTTCACCGAGACTTCGGGCAGCTTCGTCAATGCCGAAGGCCGGGTGCAGAGCTTCCACGCCGTGGTCAAGCCACTGGGCGAAGCCCGTCCAGCTTGGAAGGTGCTGCGCGTGCTCGGCAACCTCCTTGGCGTGCAAGGCATGGATTTTGAAGCCTCGCAGGAGGTGCTGGCCCAGGCCACTGGCGGCCAGGCTTTGATCCAGTTGCCTGCAGACCGCCTGAGCAATGCCACGGACGCGGCTGTTGCCGTAGCCCAGGGCCCTGCGGCTGCGCCCGCCGTGGCCGGCATCTACCAACTCGACAGCCTGGTGCGCCGTGCACCTGCGCTGCAACTGACTGCCGACGCCCGCATGGCACGTGAAGGGGCCGCCGCATGATCGACGCGCTGTACAACGGGGGTCTGAACCTCATCGCCCAACCCTGGTGGATGGGCGTGGCATGGCCTGTTCTCTGGACGCTGATCAAGATCGTCTGCATCCTGGCCCCGCTGATGGGGGCTGTGGCCTACCTGACGCTGTGGGAGCGCAAGCTGCTCGGTTTCATGCAGGTGCGCATGGGTCCCAACCGCGTGGGCCCCTTCGGCCTGCTGCAGCCGATCGCCGACGCGCTCAAGCTGCTCACCAAGGAAATCATCCAGCCCTCTGCCGCGAGCAAGGGATTGTTCGTGCTCGGGCCGATCATGGCCATCATGCCTGCGCTGGCAGCGTGGGTGGCCATTCCCTTCGGTCCCGACGTGGCGCTGGCCAACGTCAATGCGGGTCTGCTGCTCGTCATGGCCATCACCTCCATCGAGGTGTACGGCGTGATCATTGCGGGCTGGGCGTCCAACTCCAAGTACGCCTTCCTGGGCGCGCTGCGTGCCTCGGCCCAGATGGTGAGCTATGAAATCGCGATGGGCTTCTGCTTCCTCGTGGTCATCATGGTGTCGGGCAGCATGAATCTGACACAGATCGTGATGGGCCAAGGGCAGGGCACCATGGCGGGCATGGGCCTCACGTTCCTGTCGTGGAACTGGCTGCCGCTCCTGCCCATCTTCTTGGTCTATCTGATTTCGGGCGTGGCCGAGACCAACCGCCATCCGTTCGACGTGGTCGAGGGTGAGGCCGAAATCGTGGCCGGTCACATGGTCGAGTACTCGGGCATGGGTTTTGCCATCTTCTTCCTGGCCGAATACGCCAGCATGTGGCTGGTGTCCATCCTGGCCGTGCTGATGTTCCTGGGTGGTTGGCTGCCGCCGGTGAGCGCCCTGGCCTTCATTCCGGGCTGGATCTGGCTGGCGATCAAGACCTTCCTGGTCGTGTCGTGCTTCATTTGGATCCGCGCCACCTTCCCGCGCTTCCGTTACGACCAGATCATGCGTCTGGGCTGGAAGATCTTCATCCCGGTCACGCTGGTGTGGCTGCTCATCGTGGGTGCCTGGCTGCACTCGCCTTGGAACATCTGGAAATAAGCGGGGAACCGAATGGCTGCTGTTGCCGCACCC
>JASLFM010000506.1 GCA_030150585.1 Acidovorax sp. | reverse complement strand
GCAGGCCCCGCGGGTGCGCAGAAAGCCAGCCGCGAGCTGCAAAAGTGCGATGCGCCCGTGGCCACGCTCGCATTGGCCGAGAACCCCAACGGCTACACCGTACAAACCAGCTACAACCTGCCGCCCACGCCGCTGCCGCTCGTGCGGCTGCTGGCCCAGCAAAGCGGGTGTTTTCGCGTGGTGGACCGCGGGGCGGGCCTGCGCGGCACCATCAAGGAGCAGGAGCTCAAGGAGGCGGGCGTGCTGCGCCAGCAAGGCAGCACGGTGGCCAAGGGCAAGGGCTATGAGGCCCAGTACACGCTCACGCCCAGCCTCACGTTCAGCGAGCAGGACGCGGGCCGGCAGATCGGCGGCCTGCTCGCGATGATTCCCGTGCTCAACAAGTTCGTGGGCGCGGCCGAGCAGGTCAAGCTCAAGGAGGCGCAGGTCGCGTTGCTGCTGACCGACAACGAAACCACCGAGCAGGTCGCCGCCGCCACGGGCTCGGTGCGCGTGACCGACCTCGGCGTGGGCGGGCTCATGGTGGGCAAGCTGGGCGGCGCGGCGGGTGTGGGCTGGGCCAACAGCAATGAGGGCAAGGTGATCGCCGCGGCCTTCCTCGATGCTCACAACCAGCTCGTGGTGCAGGCGCGCGAGCTGGCGGCCAAAGAGCTGCCGCCGCCCGTACCCACGCGCAAGGACGGCAAGGACAAGCCCGCAGCCAAGTCCTGAGTCCCGGCTCTCGGGCCTGTCACGGAGACCGGCGGCGCGGGGGCTACACTGGGCGATGCTGCCCAACCCCGGTTCCGGTTCTTCCATGCCGCCCCGTCCGTACAAGGTGCCCCAGTCGGTGCTGGTCGTGATCCACACGCCGGCGCTCGACGTGCTGCT
Source organism: Acidovorax sp. (assembly GCA_030150585.1). Lineage (GTDB taxonomy): Bacteria > Pseudomonadota > Gammaproteobacteria > Burkholderiales > Burkholderiaceae_C > JASLFM01. The sequence continues at coordinate 6,243 of JASLFM010000506.1, read as the reverse complement.
GATTCGCCGTGCGGACTCGGCCGAGCCGTTCTGGCAGTCGGTGACCGGCAGCAAGGACTTCGACGCCGAGCCCTACGAGGCCACGGCTGTGCGCGAAGTACGGGAGGAGACAGGCATCGACCCGCTTGCCCCCGGCTGCAGGCTGAGCGACTGGAACCTGGAGAACGTCTACAGCATCTATCCCCAATGGCTGCACCGCTACGCGCCGGGCGTGTGCTTGAACACGGAGCGCGTCTTCGGCCTCGAGGTACCCGCCGATACACCCGTGGCATTGAATCCGCGCGAACATACCGCAAGTGCATGGTGGCCCTGGCGCGAGGCGGCGCAGCGCTGCTACTCGCCCTCCAACGCCGAGGCGATCCTCCTGCTGCCCCGATTCGTAAACCCATGACCCCCATCGCCCACCACTCCGACCACCCCGACATCCTCCGGGTGGCCACCTACAACATCCACAAGGGCGTGCAGGGCATCGGGCCCGCGCGGCGCCTGGAGATCCACAACCTGGGGCTGGCCGTGGAGCAGCTCGATGCCGACATCGTCTGCCTGCAGGAGGTGCGCAAGCTGCACCGGCGCGAGCAGCACTACTTCGACCGCTGGCCCAGCGTGCCCCAGGCCGAATACCTGGCCCCCGAGGGCTACGAGGCCGTGTACCGTACCAACGCCTACACCCGCCATGGCGAACACGGCAACGCGCTGCTCACGCGCTGGCCCGTGATAGGCCACCAGCACGAGGACATCTCCGACCACCGCTTCGAGCAGCGTGGCCTGCTGCACGTGGAGGTGGAGTTCCAGGGCCGCCCCGTGCATGTCATCGTGGTGCACCTGGGCCTGATCCCGGGCAGCCGGGTGCGCCAGGTGGAGCAGTTGCAGCGCTTCATCGAGCGTGAGGTGCCGCCGGGCGCCCCCGTGGTGGTGGCGGGCGACTTCAACGACTGGGGCTCGCAGATCCAGCGCATGCTGCGCGGCTTCGGCCTGCACGAATACGAGGACGCCCGCCGCGCGTTCACCTACCCCGCACGCCTGCCGCTCGCGCAGCTCGACCACGTGTACGTGCGCGGACTCACGCCGCTGGGCCTGCATGTACCGCGCGGGCGCATCTGGTGGCGCATGTCCGACCACCTGCCGTTGATCGCCGAGTTCCGCCTGTGAAGCACGCGGGCGCCGAGTTCAGCCCAGGCCACCACGTCCAGCTGCTGCAGGGCGCCGTAGAACTGTTCCCCGCGCTCGTACGCGAGATGGAATGCGCCCGCTCGTCCATCCTCTTCGAAACCTACATTTTCGACTCCACCGGCGCGGGCGCCGAGGTGGCCGAGGCGCTGCTGCGCGCGGCGCAGCGCGGCGTGCGCACGCGCCTCGTGGTGGACGGCGTGGGCACGGGGCCGCTGCCGCTGCAGTGGCGCCTGCGCATGCGCGAGGCCGGCGTCCAGGTGGGCGTTTACTCGCCTCTCGGGCCGCTGGGCCTGCTGCTGCCCATGCGCTGGCGCCGCCTGCACCGCAAGCTCTGCGTGGTGGACGGGCGCGTGCTGTTCTGTGGCGGCATCAACGTGCTCGACGATTACCACGACCCCAACCATGGCGAGCTCACGGCGCCGCGCTTCGACTTCGCGGTGCGCGCCGAAGGCGGCCTGGCTGCCCAGGCGCAGGGCGCCATGGAGCAACTGTGGTGGCGCATGCAGGCCGTGCGCGACGTGCGCGAGCACCGCCTGCCCGAAGCCGTGCACGCGCTGCGCGAGGCGGTCGTGGGGCACACGGTGGCGCCGGGGCCGGGCATGCGCGCCGCACTGCTGCTGCGCGACAACGTGCGCAACCGCAGCCGTATCGAGCGGGCCTACCGACGCGCCATCGGTGCGGCCCGGCACGAAATCATCATCGCCAATGCCTACTTCCTGCCCGGCGGCAAGCTGCGGCGCGCGCTGGTGCTCGCGGCGCGGCGCGGTGTGCGCGTGCAACTGCTGCTGCAAGGGCGCTACGAGTACTTCATGCAGTACCACGCGGCCCGGCCCGTGTACGGCGCGCTCCTGCGCGCGGGCGTGGAGATCTACGAGTACGAGCCGAGCTTCCTGCACGCCAAGGTGGCCGTGATCGACGCGAACGGCCCCCGGCCCTGGGCCACGGTGGGTTCGTCCAATCTGGACCCGCTATCGCTGCTGCTCGCGCGCGAGGCCAACGTGGTGGTCGAGGACGGTGCCTTCGCCACCGAGCTGCGCGCCCGGCTGCGCCATGCGATGCGCAATGCGGGGCGGCGCATCCACCCACAGCACTACGAGCAGCGCCCCTGGCGCGAGCGCGTGCTCGACCGGGTGGCCCATGCCCTCATGCGCGCCGCGCTGTGGGTGACGGGGCAGCGTTATTGAAGAGATCGGAGTGAAAAACGTCTCAGCCCCTGTGTGTAAAGCGCAGGCAGCTATGATTTTTGACTGTCTAGCGCGGCATGGGGCCGGGCCTGCCGCAACTGCCATGCATCCCACGCGGCAACGGCATGCACCAACAGCACCCACAGTCCGCCCTTCCACAGCACGGCGGGGGCCACTTCGGTAGTGACGTGCCATGCCGCCCAGGCGGCATGGGCCAGCGGCCAGCCCAGCGCGCACCACAGCACGAAGAGCAGCAGCGCCGTGCCGCTGCGCCGTTGCAGCCATTGGCCCAGGCCGGGCAGCAGCAGCGAGGCCAGGGCTTGCCGTAGCGCGCGCTGGCGGTCGGTGGGGGCGGCGGCAGGGGCGTCTGCTGGCGGGGCGGGCACATGGTTCAGCAGGGCCGCTACGCGCTGGGCCGTCAGGGCGTGGCTGGCGATGCCCTCCACCCGGCGGCCGTCGCTCAGTTCCACGCTCAGGTGGACGACGCCTGGCGACCACCAGCTTTGCATGCGTTGCCACCAGTGGGGCGAGCGGGCCATGGGCACGGCGCGCGCGTGCCGGATGGAGCCGCGTGGGCAGTCGAGCAACAGGCTGGCATCGCGCCCGTTGCTGGTGAAGACCAGCAGGCGCTGGTTGGTCAGCACCAACCAGCGGCGCAGGCCCAGGTGCATGGTTTCGCGGGGCCGCTCACCGTCCTGCACCAAGGGCCAGAACAGGTCGGGGCGGGCCAGCAGGCGCTGCGCGCGCAGGTTGGGCAGTATCTCGAACTCGGGCCGGGTCTGGATGCGCAGGATCAGCGCGCGGAACATGGTGAGGAAGGCGGCCATGACGGCGAGCTGCGCCGCCACCAACGCTCCCATGCGCCATGCTTGTGGTGGCGCCGGCAGCAGCCGGGCGATGGCTAGCGGGGAGAGGGCCAGCAACAGCACCCAGGGCAGCGAGGGGGCAAGGCCGCGCCACAGCAGGCGCAGCTGCTGGGGCACCGTGGGCAAGGGTTGGCCTGGAATGCCCAGGGCCGCATCGCCCCAGGCAGCGGCCAGCGCGGGGCGGCGTGCCGCAAGCCGCGCGCGCGCCTGTAGCCGCTGCGTGCGCATGGCCAGCAGCAGCCCCAACCCGAAGAACATCAGCGCGCCCGCGAGGCCGAGCCGGTAGGCCACCCGCCAGTGGTCTGCGGCATCGCGCCGCGCGGCCAGGTTGGCGCGCACGGCGGCATCGCCCCAGTCCTGGGGTTGCCGGTCGGCGCCGTATTGCGTGATGGCGAAGCGCAGGCCGTCCACGACCAGCAGGCGGTCGCCCAGCCGCGCCAGTGCGCGGGGCTCCAGCGCAGGGCTTTGGGGCGGCAGGGCGTGGGGGGCTTGTCCTCCGGTGGGCCACACATCCACCACGTGGCCGTATTCCATGCGGTTGTCCAGCCGCGCGATGGTGCCCAGCGGGTTGGCGGCGCCTTCTGCGCTGCGCGGCGCGGGCGTGGCCAAACCCAGGAATCGCCAGCGGCCTTCGTGCTGCTGCAAGGTAATGCGGCGGGTTTCCTGCATGCGCGCACCGTCCAGCCGCACCAGGGCAAAGCGGTTGGTGTCGGTGGTCCACCAGCCGCCGCCGTCCCCATCGTCCCACCACAGGCCGTTGGTGAAGCGGTAGGTGCCCTTGGGGGTGCGGCCCAGGTATTGCCCTTGCGGTCCGAACAGCGCCACGGCATGCCCGCCGCCCGTGGCAATCGCCACGCGGCCATCGGGCGCGAAGGCGAATTGGATGGCATTGTCGGCATGCGCTACCAGGTCGGCGGGCCAGGCGGGTGCGATCGTGCGCAGGGGCTTGGCGCCATCGGCAGACAGCACGTGAAGTACCGGGCTGTGCCGCGCCCAGGCGACAAGGTGTCCATCCGGGTGCGCTGCCAAAATGCCCGCGGCGCCCGGCAGCCCGGCCTGCGCTGCGGGCACGGTTTGCATGCGGTGGCCCTGCGCATCCAGCCGCCACAGCTCGTCGTCCACACTCAGCCAGGCCTGTCCACCGGGCAGCACCGCCAGGCCCCAGGGGCCTTGCACGGCGGTCTGCCGCTGGCCTGCCCACAGCGCCAGGGCCACGCAGCCGATGGCGAGCAGCAGGCTGCCGATGGCCAGCGATTGGAGCAGCCGCAGGCGCGCCGGCCCGGTGGTGGAGTGCATCGCGAGTCCTTCCCTCTTCTCGTTGTGCGCGCAAGCATACACAGTGCCTGGTGCTTCATTTTGTGTAGCTTCTAGCGCTGGCATGCGAGGCGCCGGCGGCCAAAAACACTTGACAGAACGGGTTGGGCATTCGCTGGTAGGATGCCGCCATGTCTTCCCCACCACCCGCTCCTCTCCCCGCTGGCGCGCTCGACGAGGGCACGCCCGTCTCCGCCAAGATCCGCGAGCGGCTCGCGGCGGCCCGTCGGCGATTCCATGCGAATGACAACATCGCGGAGTTCCTTCAGCCCGGCGAACTGGCGGCGTTGCTCGACGAGGTCGAGGCCAAGATGCAGGGCGTGCTCGACAGCCTCGTGATCGACACCGAGGGCGACCACAACACCCGCGGCACCGCGCGCCGCGTGGCCAAGATGTACATCAACGAGGTGTTCAAGGGCCGCTATGCCGAGGCACCCGTCATCACCGAGTTTCCGAACGCCGAGCACCTCAACGAACTCATGATCGTGGGCCCGATCACGGTGCGCAGCGCCTGCAGCCACCACTTCTGCCCCGTGATCGGCAAGATCTGGATCGGCGTGCTGCCCAACGAGCACACCAACGTGATCGGCCTCTCGAAATACGCGCGCATCGTGGACTGGGTCATGGGCCGCCCGCAGATCCAGGAGGAGGCCGTGGTGCAACTGGCCGACCTCATCATGGAGAAGACCCAGCCCGACGGCCTGGGCATCGTCATGGAGGCGAGCCACTTCTGCATGTCCTGGCGCGGCGTGCGCGAAATGGACAGCAAGATGATCAACTCCGTGATGCGCGGCGTGTTCCTGACCAACCCTACGCTGCGCCGCGAATTCCTGTCACTCATTCCCGGGAGGAACTGAGCCATGCTGGTCCGTCTGCTCTACGTCAGCCGCGCCGTCGATACCTCGCCCGCGGCCATCGAGGCCATCCTCACGCAATCGCGCCTGCACAACCCCGCCAGCGGCATCACGGGCGTGCTGTGCTACGGCGGCGGCATTTTCCTGCAGGCCATCGAAGGCGGCCGCTCGGCGGTCAGCGAGCTGTACGGCCATATCCAGCGCGATGCGCGCCACAAGAACGTGGAGCTGTTGGCGTTCGAGGAAATTTCCGAGCGCCGCTTCGGCGGCTGGACCATGGGACAGGTCAACCTCGCCAAGCTCAACCACTCGATCGTGCTCAAGTACTCCGAGAAGCCCGAGTTCGATCCCTATGCCGCGTCGGGCAAGGTGTCGTTCGCGCTGCTGGAGGAGTTGATGGCCACCGCTTCCATCATCGGCCGCGCCTGATCCGGCCGCCCTCCAGCGCAGCCGCAGCCTGCCGCGAGGCGCTGCGGCCTTCTTTTTTCCATGACCTTCAACGCCTTCGCCCTCATCCTCCTCGCGGGCCTCATTCACGCTTGCTGGAACATTGCCGCCAAGAAGGCCGGGGGTGACTCCCGCTTCGCGTTCTTCACCTCAGCGCTCATGATGCTGGTGTGGGCGCCGCTGGGCTGGTGGCTCGGGCGCGAGGCGGTGCCGCAGTGGGGCGTGCTGGAGTGGGGCTTCGTCGTGGCCAGCGGTCTGCTGCACGTGGCGTACTACGTGATCCTGCTGCGCGGCTACCGCCGGGCTGACCTGACGGTGGTGTATCCGCTGGCGCGCGGCTCGGGGCCGCTGCTGTCGTCGTTCGTGGCCATCGCGCTGCTGGGCGAGCAGCTCTCGCTGCTGGGGGGG
>JASLFM010000535.1 GCA_030150585.1 Acidovorax sp. | reverse complement strand
CACCGCTACTACTACTTGCACAACTTCCAGCGCGCGCTGGACTGGATCGGCGAGCGCTATGCCGATCTGCTGGATGCGCACGAGCAGCGGTTCCTCGCGCAGTTCGCGCAGTTGCCCCAGCCCTCGCGGGCGCTGATGGTGCGCCTGCTGATGCGGCGCGGGCCCTGGTTCCTGGCGAACAAGCTCGCGTACGAGGAGATCCCGGACATCGCCAGCGCGGCCGCGCCGCTGCTGGCGCTGGGCTGGCTCGATGCCGGCCCGCCCATGGCGCTGGAAGAGCTGTTCGCGCTGCACACCAAGCCCGAGCTGCTGCGGCTGTTCGCGGATGCGCCCGTGCATGCGGGCCTGCGCAAGGCCGGGCTGCTGCAGGCGCTGCAGCCCCTGCATGCGGCGCCGCAGCCCTATGCCGCATGGAACCCGCAGGCACCCGGTGCCGCCTGGCGTGTGATGGTGGGCGAGCTGTGCGAACGCCTGCGGCTGATGTTCTTCGGCAATCTGTACCAGGACTGGTCGGAGTTCGTGCTGGCCGACCTGGGCGTGTACCGCTACGAGACGGTAGCCTTCGACGCCGCCTCGCGCGCCGTCCAGTCGCGCGCCGATGTGGATGGCTACCTGGCGCTGCAGGCCTGCCGCCGCGCGCTCGACGAGGGCGCAGACACCGGGGCCGTACTGCAGTCCGTGGCGCAATGCCAGAGCGCCAACCCCTGGCTGGAGCAGCGCCGCGCCAAGGTGCTGCTGCGCATCGGCCAGTCCTGCGAGCGCGCGCAGAACTGGGAACGCGCCGAGCAGGCCTACGCGCAAAGCCGCTACCCCGGCACGCGCTACCGGCGTATGCGCGTGTACGAGCGCATGGGCCGCCTGGCCGATGCCATGGCCCTCGCGCAAGCGGCCCAGGCCGCGCCGGAAAACGATGAGGAGACCCAGCGGGTGGCACGCATGCTGCCGCGCCTGCGGCGCGGCCTCGGGCAGGCCGGCGCGGCGCGCTCTGCGGCCCTGGCGCCCGTGGTGGCGCAGATGCGCATGGAACTGGAGCTCGATGCGCCCGCCGAGCCATCGGCCGTGGAACCCGTGCTGCGCGACTACTGGCACGATGAGGCCTCGCCCGTGTTCTACGTAGAGAACGCGCTCATCAACTCGCTGTTCGGCCTGCTGTGCTGGCCCGCCATCTTCGCGCCGCTGCCGGGGGCATTCTTCCACCCGTTCCAGAGCGGGCCGGCCGACCTGGGCGCGCCGGACTTCGCGCAGCGCCGCGCGGCCCTGTTCGCGGACTGCCTGGCCCCGCTCGACGACGGCAGCTACCGCGATGCCATACGCCAACGCTTCTCCGACAAACAGGGCCTGCAGTCGCCCTTCGTGTTCTGGAGCGTATTGACCGAGCCCCTGCTCGCGCTCGCGCTGGACTGCATTCCGGCCGAGCACCTCAAGCTGTTCTTTGCGCGGCTGCTGCGCGACGTGCAGGCCAACCGCACGGGCCTGCCCGATCTGGTGCGCTTCTGGCCGGCCGAGCGCCGCTATGCGCTGGTGGAGGTCAAGGCCCCCGGCGACAAGCTGCAGGACAACCAGACCCGCTGGCTGCAGTACTGCGCCGAGCACGGCATCCCGGCCAGCGTCTGCCACGTGCGGTGGCGCGGGCCGTTCGGCGGAGACCGGGCGTGAGCTACACCGTGGCCGTGCGCGCGCTGTGCGAATTCACGGCACGCGCGGGCGACCTGGACCTGCGCTTCACCACCGCGCCCAATGCGCTCGAGGGCATGGCCGGCCACGGCTTGGTGCAGTCGCGCCGCGGCGAAGGCTACGAGGCCGAGGTCAGCCTGTCCGGCCAGTACGAGGACCTGCACGTGCGCGGCCGCGCCGACGGCTTCGACGCGCGCGCCGGGCAGCTTGAGGAGATCAAGACCTACCGGGGCCCGCTCGACAGCGTGCGCCTCCACCACCGCGCGCTGCACTGGGCCCAGGCCCGCGTATACGGCCACCTGCTGTGCCAGTCCCGTGGGCTGGCGCGGCTGCGCGTGGCGCTGGTGTACTTCAACGTCGGCACCGGGGAAGAAACGGTGCTGGCTGAAACGCACGCGGCCGCGCAGCTCCAGGCCTTCTTCGAGGAGCAGTGCGCGCGCTTTCTGGCCTGGGCACGCAGCGAGGCCGCCCACCGCGCGGCGCGCAGCGCGGTGCTGGCCACGCTGGCGTTCCCCATGGAGCGCTTTCGCGCGGGGCAGCGCGAGCTGGCCGTGGCCGTGTACCGCAGCGCGCGTACCGAGGCGGGCGGGCGCTGCCTGATGGCGCAGGCGCCCACGGGCATCGGCAAGACACTGGGCACCGTCTTCCCCATGCTCAAGGCCTGCACCGGCCAGGGGCTGGACAAGCTGTTCTTCCTCACCGCCAAGGGCACAGGCCATGGCCTGGCGCTGCAGGCGCTGGCCTCCGTGAACGCGCGGCTGGGCGCCCACCCGCTGCGCGTGCTGGACGTGCAGGCACGCGACAAGGCCTGCGAGCACCCGGACAAGGCCTGCCATGGCGAATCCTGCCCGCTGGCCCAGGGCTTCTACGACCGCCTGCCGACCGCGCGGGCCGCCGCATTGGCACTGCCCCCGCCCTGGGACGCCCCTGCCCTGCGCGCCGTGGCGCTCGCGCACCAGGTCTGCCCCTACTACCTGGCCCAGGAACTGGTGCGCTGGAGCGACGTGGTGGTCGCCGACTACCACTACTACTACGACTCCTCGGCCATGCTGTACGCACTGGCGCAGGCCCAGCAGTGGAAGGTGGGCGTGCTGGTGGACGAGGCCCACAACCTGCTGGAGCGCGCGCGGCGCATGTACACGGCCGAGCTGTCGCAGTTCACGCTGGCCGATGCGCGCCAGGCAGCCACCGGTCCGGTGCGCAAGGCGCTGGACAGGCTGCACCGCGCCTGGAACGCGCTGAACAAGGAGCAGACCGCCAGCTACCAGGCCCACGACGCCGTACCCGCCGCGCTGCTGGGCGCCGTACAGCGCGCCGTGGGTGCCATTGCCGACGCCCAGGCCGACCGGCCCCTGCTGCCCGGCGACCCGGTGCTGGCCTTCTACTGGGAGGCACTGCAGTTCATGGCGCTGGCCGAGCAGTGGGGCAGCCATGCGCTGTTCGACGTGAGCCTGGCGCCGGTGCGCACCGCATCCCGCAGGGCACCGGCCTCCACCCTCTGCATCCGCAACGTCATTCCTGCGCCACACCTGGCGGCGCGCCACGCGGGTGCCCATGCCACGGTGCTGTTCTCGGGCACGCTGAGCCCGCCGCACTTCTACCGGGACATCCTGGGCCTGCCCGGGGATACGGACTGGATCGACGTGGCCGCCCCCTTCCAGGCCGAACAGCTCGCCGTGCAGGTGGCCGGCCATGTATCCACGCGCTGGCGCGACCGCGAGCGCTCGCTGCAGCCCATCGCGGACCTGGTGGCACGCCAGTATGCGCGGCAGCCCGGCAACTACCTGTGCTTCTTCAGCAGCTTCGACTACCTGCAGCGCGTGGCCGAATGCCTGCGGCAGGCCTACCCGCAACTGCCCCTGTGGCTGCAGACCCCGTCCATGGACGAGGACGGCCGCACCGCCTTCCTGGCGCGCTTCACCGACGAGGGCCAGGGCATCGGCATGGCCGTGCTCGGCGGCGCGTTCTCCGAGGGCGTGGACCTGCCCGGCCGGCGCCTGATAGGCGCCTTCGTGGCCACGCTGGGCCTGCCCCAGGTCAACCCCGTGAACGAAGCCATGAAGTGCGCCATGGACCGCCACTTCGGCACGGGCCAGGGCTACGATTACACCTACCTCTACCCCGGCCTGCGCAAGGTGGTGCAGGCCGCCGGCCGCGTGATCCGCACCGAAGAGGACCGGGGCGTGGTGTTCCTCATCGACGACCGCTACCGGCGTGCCGAAGTACAGGCGCTGCTGCCGCGCTGGTGGCAGGTGCAGGGGTGATGCGATTCCACTGGCAGACCGAGGACGGAAGACAGGTGGGGTGCGAGGGAGTCAAGTGCTACGCCCCTCTCGGCCTTCTGCATTCGGGGGGATGTACACGTACCGCTCACCGCTCCGCTCTTTCTGATTGCGGCGGCGCCATCAAGTGCACCAACGTGAAACCGACTCGCGGCCTGGGCTTACCCGCGCGGACATCAGACCGATTGCGCATGCCCAGGCCGCATCAGCATCAGTAAGAAAGCCCCTATCGCGGCGACCGACAGTACCATCGACGCAGCAAAGGCAGCGCTCGGTGCGATGGCCCATAAGGCCCCTGCGATCAGGGACGCGGGCAGGTACATCACGCCAACGACAAAGTTGTAAACGCCCACCGCCGTAGCGCGTCGCTCTGGCTCGAGGTCAGCGATGAAGGCCTTGCTCTGCGATTCGTCGATGGCGTAGAAGAGACCGTACACGGCGAACACGACGGCGACCTCCCAGCGGCTGCTGGCGAACACCAGCCATAGGTTGAGGCCTGCATACACTGAGTACCCGAGCAAGACGATGCGAGTGCGCCCGATGCGGTCGCCCAGCCAGCCGACGCATGGAGCAGCAATCACGCAGGTAATGTTGAACAGCGCATACAACAGCACTGTCTCGGCCATACCAAATCCCACTTCGTGAGCTTTGAGCAGAATGAAGCCAAGGCTGGAGTAGGCAAGCGCAAAGACTGCACTCGGCAGCAAGAAGCGCTTGAAGGCCGGTGTGAGTTGCTGCCAATTCCGCCGCACCCCCTCGCGCTCGTGAACGACGCCCGGTTGGTCAGGGATGCGTGTGAGCACCAGAACGCTGATGACAGCGGGCACGAAGGCAACCAGAAACAGCGTAGCGTATGTGCTGGCCGACTCCCCCATCCAAGACAGCAGCGCATAGGCCACGAGCGGCCCGATCACTGCGCCGGTTTTGTCGAGCGCCTTGTGTACGCCGAATGCAAAGCCCCGTGACTCTTTGTGCGAAAGGGATGCCAGCCATGCATCACGGGGCGGACCGCGAAAGCCTTTACCCAAACGCTCTACGATACGAAAGATGCTGAGTGCGACGATTGACGATGACACCAGCAGGATCAGCTTTGCCAGCGTGGAAAAGGCGTAGCCTGCGGTAGCGAACCATTTGCGCCGGCCGCTGCGATCCGACAGCCATCCGGCGAGGTAGTTCAGCGATGAGGCAGAGAAGTCAGCCAATCCCTCGATCAGCCCAAGCAACGCACTAGACGCACCGGCCACCGTTGTGAAGAAGATGGCAAACACCGCGAAGATCATCTCGGAACTGACATCGGTCAGGAAGCTAACCACACCGAGCTTAAGTACATCGGGGTGGAGCTTCTGACGCTGGTGGTGCAACATCCGGTTG
>JASLFM010000508.1 GCA_030150585.1 Acidovorax sp. | reverse complement strand
TGCCAGGTGTGCGTGCCGATGCGGACCTCGTCTGCGTCCATCAGGCGCCGGTAGGTGTTGGGTACATCGGGCACCAGGCTTGGGTAGTACGCGCTACGCCCTTGCACATGGGCTAGGAACGCAGGGTCTCGTAACCCATGCTGGCTGTAGAACTCCGCCCCCCTGTGCCCACCGAAGCCCTGGGGATCGTGGCAGGCGACCCGGGCCACGTTGTAATCGGTGGCGCTGATCCACAGAGGCGCTTGCCAGCGCGCGCACAGCCAATGCGCCAGGCCAATGTGGTCCGGGTGCATATGGGTGACAATCACGCGCAGGATGGGCAAGCCCTCCAGTTCGTTCTGGAACAGCTGCTCCCACTGTGCACGTGTGGATTCGCTGGCAATGCAGCAGTCGATCACGGTCCACCCCTCCCGGGGCTGTCCATCCGCCGGCTGCACATCCCGCAACAACCAGAGGTTGATGTGGTCCAGGGCGAAAGGCAGCCCCATGCGGATCCATTTCACGCCGGGAACGATTTCCAGGCAGCGGCCTTCAGGGGGGAGGGCATCGCCCAGGGGATAAAGGATCTCGTGTTCCAGTGGATTCATGGGGATTGCTCACTTGGGGTAGCATTGACGTTAACGTAAACGTCATGTTTAAGTCCCATTCTAGGGAGGACGCGCGCCGTGGGTGTCGCGTTGGTGAACATGCCCCGAACCAGCAGACCCTTCATGGCCACGACCTACACGATCAGCGATCTCGCCAAAGAGTTCGACCTCACTACGCGCGCCATGCGCTTCTACGAAGACATGGGCCTGTTGCAACCGGCCCGTACAGGGCCGGGCGGGCGCAACCGCGTCTACAGCGCGCGCGACCGTACGCGGCTGCGCCTGACGTTGCGCGCAAAGCGCCTGGGCCTCTCGCTCACAGAGGCCAAGGAGATCATCGACCTCTACGACAGCCCCCGCGACACGGGTGCGCAGCTGCGCAAGTTCCTCGAAGTGCTGGCTGTGCACCGCAGGCAGCTGGAGTCCCAGATGGCAGACCTGCAGGCCAATCTTGAAGAGGTGCGCGAGCACGAAAAGGAAGCCAAGGCCTTGCTGGCGAAAACAGAAAAACAGAAGCGCCCCACCGAAATCGCAGATAATTGACGTTTACGTAAACGTAAGGCGCAGCATTGGCTGGCGCTTGCGGACTTTCCACCCTGGAGACACCTCATGAGCCTTTCCTCCCTGCCTGGACTGAACTTCCAACTGGGCGAAGACATCGATGCACTGCGCGATGCCGTGCGCGATTTCGCGCAGGAGCAGATCGCGCCGCGCGCCGCCGAGATCGACCGCAACGACCAGTTCCCCATGGACTTGTGGCGCAAGTTCGGCGAACTGGGTGTGCTGGGCATCACCGTGCCCGAACAATATGGCGGTGCCGACATGGGCTACCTTGCCCACATGGTGGCCATGGAGGAAATCTCGCGCGCCAGCGCCTCCGTGGGCCTGTCCTACGGTGCACACAGCAATCTGTGCGTGAACCAGATCAACCGCAACGGTAGCGAGGCGCAAAAGGCCAAGTACCTGCCCAAGCTCATCAGCGGCGAACACGTGGGCGCGCTGGCCATGAGCGAGCCCGGCGCAGGTTCCGATGTGATCAGCATGAAGCTCAAGGCCGAGGACAAGGGCGGCTATTACCTGCTCAATGGCAGCAAGATGTGGATCACCAACGGCCCGGATGCCGACACGCTCGTGGTCTACGCCAAGACCGAGCCCGAGCTGGGCGCGCGCGGCGTCACGGCCTTCCTGATCGAGAAGGGCATGAAGGGCTTCTCTATCGCGCAAAAGCTTGACAAGCTCGGCATGCGGGGCAGCCACACGGGTGAGCTCGTGTTCGAGAACGTCGAGGTGCCCGAGGCCAACGTGCTGGGGGGCGTGAACAACGGCGCCAAGGTGCTGATGAGCGGCCTGGACTACGAGCGCGCCGTGCTCACGGGAGGGCCGCTCGGCATCATGCAGTCGGTGATGGACAATGTGGTGCCCTACATCCACGACCGCAAGCAGTTCGGGCAAAGCATTGGCGAATTCCAGCTCATCCAGGGCAAGGTTGCCGACATGTACACCGTGCTGCAGGCGGGCCGCTCCTTCGCCTACACCGTGGCGAAGAACCTCGACATGCTCGGCAAGGACCACGTGCGCCAGGTGCGCAAGGACTGCGCCAGCGTGATCCTCTGGTGCGCGGAGAAGGCCACATGGATGGCGGGTGAAGGCATCCAGATCTATGGCGGCAACGGCTACATCAACGAGTATCCGCTCGGCCGCCTCTGGCGCGATGCCAAGCTGTACGAAATTGGCGCCGGCACGAGCGAGATCCGCCGCATGCTGATCGGCCGCGAGCTGTTCGCAGAAACCTGTTGATCGCCCGCACCGGCGCCGCAACCTGATTGGAAAGACATGAGCACCACCTCCATCGAAGAACTTTTCGTCCACAACCGCGCGTGGGCGGCCCAGATGGAGCATGACCGCCCGGGCTTCTTCACGGGCCTCATGGCCCAGCAGAAGCCCCGCTACATGTGGATCGGCTGCTCCGACAGCCGCGTGCCTGCCAACCAGATCACGGGGCTGGAGCCCGGCGAGGTGTTCGTGCACCGCAACGTGGCTAACGTCGTGGTGCCGACGGACCTCAATTGCCTGTCCACCATCCAGTACGCGGTGGACCAGTTGCACATTGAGCACCTCATGGTCGTGGGTCACTACGGCTGCGGTGGCGTGCTCGCCGCGCTCGAGGACATGCGCGTGGGCCTGGCCGACAACTGGATCCGCCACGTGAAGGACGTGCGCGACCGCCACCGCGACCTCCTCGCGCAGGTGGCGCCCGAATGGCGCCATGACGCGCTGTGCGAGCTCAACGCGATCGAGCAGGTGGTGAACATTGCGCACACCACCGTGATGCAGGACGCCTGGGCGCGCGGCCAGCAGGTCACGCTGCACGGTTGGTGCTACGGCCTGAAGGACGGCCTCATCAACAACCTGCACATGACGGTGCCTGGCGCCGACGGGCTCGACTCGCTCTACAAGGCTGCCATCGCCGGCGTGGCCGCGGCACGGCGCGGCTGAGCCCGCGCTGCGGGAGGAGGTTGCCGTCCATGTTTCCCGAGCGCCTCGACGCCCCGCAGGCCTTCGACATCGCGAAGGCGATGATGGACGGCTTCAATCGCCACTACCGGCTGTTCCGCACCGAGTCCGCGCGTGCCAAGCACCGCTTCGAGACAGCCGACTGGCATGGCCAGCAGCGCGCGCAGCGTGAGCGCATCGAGTTCTACGACCTGCGCGTCAAGGAGTGCGTGCGCAGGCTCGAGAAGGAATTCCAGGCCGGCGCGCAGCCCATGGCTGTATGGCAGCAGATCAAGCTCCACTACATCGGCCTCCTGGTCAACCACCGGCAGCCCGAGCTGGCCGAAACCTTTTTCAACTCGGTCACCACGAAGATCCTGCACCGCACGCATTTCCACAACGATTTCATCTTCGTGCGGCCCGCCGTCAGCACCGAGTACATCGAGAACGGTGAGCCGGCGGCGCGCCCTACCTACCGCGCCTACTACCCCTCGCAGGAGAATCTGCACGAGACGCTCGTGCGTGTGATCGAGCATTTCCAGCTGCAGCGCGAGTTCGAGGATCTCCCGCGCGACGCAGGCCACGTGCTTGCGGCGATCATGCCCCGCATCGCCCATATGAAGCTGCGGGCCAACTTCCAGATCCAGGTGCTGTCGAGCCTGTTCTACCGCAACAAGGGCGCGTACGTGGTGGGCAAGGTCATCAATGGCTTCTCCGAACTGCCGTTCGCCCTGCCCATCCTGCACGGCGGCCAGGGCAAGCTCGTGATCGACGCGGCCTTGTTCGGCGAGGACGACCTGCTCGCGCTCTTCAGCTTCGCGCGCGCCTACTTCATGGTCGACATGGAGGTGCCCAGCGCCACCGTGCAGTTCCTGCGCAGCCTCATGCCGCGCAAGCCGCGCGGCGAGATCTACAACGCGCTGGGCCTGGCCAAGCAGGGCAAGACCTTGTTCTACCGCGACTTCCTTTCGCACTTGCGGCACTCGAGCGACCAGTTCCGCATCGCGCCGGGCATCAAGGGCATGGTCATGCTCGTGTTCGACCTGCCGAGCTTTCCCTACGTGTTCAAGCTCATCAAGGACTACTTCCCTCCGCAGAAGGACACCACACGCGAGCAGGTCAAGGCCAAGTACCAACTCGTGAAGCACCACGACCGCGTGGGCCGCATGGCGGATACGCTGGAATACAGCCTCGTGGCATTTCCGCGCGACCGCTTCTGCGATGAGCTGATCGCAGAAATCCAGAAATTTGCACCGAGCCAGCTGGAGATCAGCGACCGGGACGGCGACGGCCAGACCGAGGTCATCATCCGCCACCTGTACATCGAGCGGCGCATGATCCCGCTCAACCTCTACCTGCAGGAGGCCTTCGATGCCGGCCTGGACGATCCCACGGTCTACCGCCAGATGGAGCGCAGCGTGATCGACTATGGCAATGCGATCAAGGACCTCGTGGCGGCCAACATCTTTCCGGGCGATATGCTCTGGAAGAACTTCGGCGTCACGCGGGGTGGCAAGGTGGTGTTCTACGACTACGACGAGATCGAGTACCTCACCGACTGCGAATTCCGCCAGGTTCCGCCGCCGCGCAACGAGGACGACGAATTGTCGGGCGAGGTCTGGTGGCCCGTGGGGCCCAGGGACGTTTTCCCGGAAACCTTTGCCCCCTTCCTGCTCGGCAATCCGGCCGTGCGCGAAGTCTTTCTGCGCCACCACGCGGACCTGCTCGACCCCGTGTTCTGGCAGACCCACAAGGAGCGCATTCAGCAGGGCCATGTCCACGACGTGTTCCCCTACTCTGCCGAGCGTCGCTTTCCCCATTAACCCCCAAGGAGATCCATATGCAACAAGACCCCATCGTCATCGTCGGCGCCGCGCGCACCCCCATGGGCGCATTCCAGGGTGATTTCGCCGATCTCGCCGCGCACGACCTGGGCGGAGCGGCCATCAAGGCCGCCGTCGAGCGTGCGGGCATTGCGCCCGAGAAGGTCGACGAAGTGCTGTTTGGCAACTGCCTCATGGCGGGCCAGGGCCAGGCGCCCGCGCGCCAGGCGGGCTTCAAGGGCGGGCTGCCGCGCAGCACGGGCGCGGTGACGCTCTCGAAGATGTGCGGTGCCGGCATGGAGGCCACCATCCTCGCGCACGACCAGCTGGTGGCCGGCAGCCGCGACGTGATGGTCTCCGGCGGCATGGAGAGCATGACCAACGCCCCCTACCTGCTCAAGAAGGGCCGCGGTGGCTACCGCATGGGCCACGACAAGGTGTTCGACCACATGATGCTCGACGGCCTGGAAGATGCCTACGAGCCCGGCCGATCCATGGGCACTTTTGGCGAGGACTGCGCCGCCAAGTACCATTTCACGCGCGAGCAGCAGGATGCTTTCGCCATCGCCAGCGTCCAGCGTGCGCAGGATGCTACTAAATCGGGAGCATTCAAGGCCGAGATCATCCCCGTTACCGTGTCCACGCGCAAGGGCGACGTGACCATCTCGGAGGACGAAGGCCCGCTCAAGGCGCGCCTGGACAAGATCGCCAGCCTCAAGCCCGCGTTCAAGAAGGACGGCACCATCACCGCTGCCTCCAGCTCCAGCATCAACGACGGCGCCGCCGCGCTCGTGCTGATGCGTGAATCCACGGCTTCCGCCCTGGGCTGCAAGCCGCTCGCGCGCATCGTGGCCCATGCCACGCATGCGCAAGAGCCCGAGTGGTTCACCACCGCACCCGTCGGCGCCACCGAGAAGGTGCTCAAGAAGGCCGGCTGGAAGGCCGAGGACGTGGATCTCTGGGAAATCAACGAAGCCTTCGCTGTTGTTCCCATGGCACTGATGGCCGAGCTGAAGGTGCCGCACGACAAGGTCAACGTCAACGGCGGCGCCTGCGCGCTGGGCCACCCCATCGGCGCCAGCGGCGCGCGCATCCTGGTCACGCTGCTGCATGCACTGCAGGCGCGCGGCAAGAAGAAGGGCCTGGCCACGCTGTGCATTGGTGGCGGCGAGGCCACGGCCATGGCAATCGAGCTGGTCTGACCCTGGCTGCGCGGCCCAGAGCCCCATGATCACCAGCGAAGAGCAACTGCGCGCGCTCTACGACGCGCCAGCCGAGCGGGCCCTGCTCAAGCAGCAGACGGACCTGGACCCCTACTGCCTGCGCTTCATCGCGCTGTCGCCGCTGTGCGTGCTGGCCACGGGCGGTTCTGCGGGCGCCCTGCTTGACGCCTCGCCGCGCGGTGGCGCGCCGGGGTTCGTGAAGGCGGCCGACCGGCACACGCTGCTGGTGCCCGACGCGGGTGGCAACAACCGGCTCGACTCGTTGAGCAACCTGCTGCACGACCCGCGCATCGGCCTGCTGTTCCTGGTGCCCGGGGTCGATGAGACGCTGCGCGTCAATGGCACGGCACGGCTGCGCGACGAGGCCCACTACACGGCCCTGTTCGCACAGCCCCATTTCCGGCCCAAGCTCGTGATCGAGGTCCAGGTGCAGGAGGCCTACCTGCACTGCGCCAAGGCGCTCATGCGCTCGCGCCTGTGGAGCGACGAGGCGCGCCAGCCGCGCAGCGTGTTGCCGAGCCTGAACCAGATGATCCACGCGCAGACGGGACTCAAGAGCACACCAGAGCCTCAGGACACCATGGTGGGCCGCTACCGTGCGCAGATCGAGCGCGAGCAGGGCGCATAGCGCGCCGGGAGGATGACGATGGCAGTGGTTCTGGTAATAGGCGCGTCGCGCGGCATCGGCCTGGAGCTGGTGCGCCAGTATGCGCAGGACGGACACCGCGTGATCGCGACCGTGCGCAGCGAGCCCGCCCGCGAGCGGGTGCGCGCGCTGGGCGCCGAGGTGCTCCTGGTGGACGTGGCCCGCCCCGAAAGCGTGAGCGGACTGGCCTGGCAGCTCGACGGCGAGAAGATCGACATCGCGCTCTACGTGGCCGGCGTGATCGACCGGGGCGATGCCACGAGCCCGCCCACGCGCGAACGCTTCGACGAGGTCATGCACACCAACGTGCTCGGCGCCATGCAGGTGCTGCCGCAGGTGGCGCCGCTGGTGGAAGAGGCCGCGGGCGTGTTCGGCTTCTTCTCCAGCTCCATGGGCCTCATCGGCAGCGTGCCCGGAAGCAATGCCTGGCTCTACCGCACGAGCAAGGCCGCATTGAACATGGCCATCGCGGCCGCGCAGCACGACTGGCCGCGCGCCACGCTGGTCACGCTCGACCCCGGCTGGGTGCGCACCGACATGGGCGGCGAGTCGGGGCACCTTGCGGTTGAAGACAGCGTGCGCAGCCTGCGTGCCGCGATCGCGGGCATCACGCCCGCCGACCGTGGCCGGCTCGTGCACTACGACGGGCGCAGGGCCGCCCACTGGTAACCCGAACGATATTGAACGACAAGACTGGAGACACGATGCTGTTGACGCAAGACCAGGAAATGATCCGCGATGCCGTGCGCGCGTTCGCGCAGGAAGAGCTCTGGCCCCACGCCGCGCGCTGGGACAAGGAACACCACTTCCCGCGCGAGGCGCACCAGGGCCTCGCGCAGCTCGGCGCCTACGGCATCTGCGTGCCTGAGCAGTACGGCGGTGCCGGGCTCGACTACGTGACCCTGGCCCTCGTGCTCGAAGAGATCGCCGCGGGCGATGGCGGCACGAGCACGGCCATCAGCGTGACCAATTGCCCTGTCAATGCCATCCTCATGCGCTACGGCACCGAGGCGCAGAAGGCCGCGTGGCTCACGCCCCTGGCGCGCGGCGAAATGCTCGGCGCCTTCTGCCTGACCGAGCCGCACGTGGGCTCCGACGCCTCGGCCTTACGCACCACGGCGGTGAAGCAGGGGGGCGACTACGTGATCAACGGCGTCAAGCAGTTCATCACCAGTGGCCAAAACGGCCACGTGGCCATCGTCATCGCCGTGACCGACAAGGGGGCGGGCAAGAAGGGCATGAGCGCCTTCATCGTGCCCACGAACGCACCCGGCTACGTGGTGGCGCGGCTGGAGGACAAGCTCGGCCAGCACAGCAGCGATACGGCACAGATCAACTTCGACAACTGCCGCATCCCCGCGGAGAATCTCATCGGTGCCGAAGGCGAGGGCTACAAGATCGCACTGGGCGCGCTGGAAGGTGGGCGCATCGGCATCGCCGCGCAGAGCGTGGGCATGGCGCGCAGCGCCTTCGAGGCGGCGCTGCAGTACTCCAAGGAGCGCGAGAGCTTCGGCACCGCCATCTTCAACCACCAGGCCGTGGGTTTTCGCCTGGCCGACTGCGCCACGCAAATCGAGGCCGCGCGCCAGCTCATCTGGCACGCGGCCGCGCTGCGCGACGCGGGCCGCCCCTGCCTCAAGGAGGCCGCCATGGCCAAGCTGTTCGCCAGCGAAATGGCCGAGCGCGTGTGCAGCGCGGCCATCCAGACGCTGGGGGGCTACGGCGTGGTGAACGACTTCCCCGTGGAGCGCATCTACCGCGACGTGCGCGTGTGCCAGATTTACGAGGGCACGAGCGACGTGCAGAAGATCCTCATCCAGCGCGCACTGGCCTGAGAGCTTGCCAGCCTGAGAGCTTGCCACTCAGCCAGCGCGGCGTGAGCGCGCGGCGGGCCACAGCCGCAGCGCCAGGGCGGCCGCCAGCACCAGCAGGGGCAGGGCGTAGCCTCCTGACTGCGGCAGGCGCTTGCCGAAGGCCACCAGGAAGCTGATCCACAGGTAGTACATGCCGGCCCAGTGCAGCCCGCGCCAGGCGCGCGGGCCCAGCCAGGCGGCCGTGCGGTCGAACGACGTGGCCGCCATCAGCGCGATGAAGGCATAGGCCAGGCCGCCCGTTGCCAGGCTGCCAGGGTTGGTCTGCGCCATGAAATCCGCGGGCGCCATCCAGGCGAAGCCCGCAATGGCCGCGGCGTGGATGGCGTGCGAGACCGCCATCGACAGCCCGATCTGCCGCCGGTGCGTGCGCAGCCACCGGCTCCAGGCACAGGGCCACAGCCGCCATTGCGCGGAGGCCGTGAACGCCAGTACGAACAGCACGAGCGATGTGCGCGCCGTGGCGCGGATGAGCTGGCGCAGGCCCTGCACATCGGGCATCAGCGCGAGGATGGCGGCTGCCATGAGCAGCAGCACGAGGGAAATCCAGCCAAGCACTGCCCAGGGGGAGTGGCGGCTGCCGGAAGGTGAAGGGGTCATGAACATGCGCGAGGGCCTTTCTGCGGATTTGGTGGCTTGGGGCGGCTATGGCAACCCCGCTCGCGCAGGCTACGGCCGCGCCGGACCTGCGTCGATGGTCGAAGCGGGGTGCTTACATTGCCCCGCACCGCTGAGGGCCTTCGTGCGGGCGGTCGGGCCATCCGGTGCATGATGGCGCGCGGCGGGCCTGCTTACAGGCCGCGCACCACGACTCGTGAAGGGGACCTCCATGGCGTCCAGACGTTCCTACCACCACGGCAATCTGCGGCAGGCCCTCATCGACACCGCGCTCGAGCTCGTGCGCGAAGTGGGGCCTCCGCAACTCAGCCTGCGCGAGGTGGCGCGGCGCCTGGGTGTGTCCGCGGGGGCGCCGTACCGGCATTTCGCGTCGCGCCGGGCGCTGCTCACGGCTGTGGCCGAGGAGGCCACGGCGCGGCTGGGGGTGGGCATGCGCAAGGCGGTGGCCGCGCACCCCCAGGGCAGCCTGCGGCAGGTGGAGGCGCTGGGCCAGGCCTACCTGGAATGGGCCGAGCGCAGCCCGATGCACTTTCGCGTGGTGTCAGGCCGCGACCAGATCGACTACGCGGCTTCGCCCGGCATGGACCTGCTCAACAAGGAACTGCGCTCGCTCGCCGTGCAGGCGCTGGCGGGTGCCCAGCAGCAGGGCGAGGCGCTGGCCTGCAACGCCGACGACCTGGCCGTGCTGGCCCGCGCCACGGTCTACGGGCTGGCACGCATGCAGCACGATGGCCATTTCGTGCAGTGGGGCCCCAGCGCCGACCGGGGCTGGGAGCGCGCACACGAACTGCTTGCGCTCTTCGTGTCGTTGCTGCGCGTGCGCGCAGGCGTGCCGCCTATTGCGGCTGGATGTTCGCGGCCTTGATCGTGGCGGCCCACTGCTTGCGCTCGGCTTCGAGGTAGGCGGTGAACTGCGCCGACTTCATGCCCACCACGGGCTGCGAGCCCAGGTGCGCCATCTTCTCGCGGGCGGCGGGGCTGTGCAGGATCTCCTGCACGGCCGCGTAGTAGGCCGCCACCACCGGCGCGGGCGTGCCGGACGGCAGGAACAGGCCCTGCCAGGTGGGCATGTCGAAGTCCTTGAGGCCCTGCTCCTGCAGCGTGGGCACGTCGGGCAGCTGGGGCGCGCGCTGGGCCGTGGTCACGCCCAGGGCCTTGACCTTGCCTTCCTTGGCGAGCTGCGCGGCGGTGGTGATGTTGTCCATGGTCATCGCGATGTGGCCGCCCAGCAGGTCGGTGATGACGGGGGCGGCGCCCTTGTAGGGCACGGCAGGCATTTTCACGCCCATGCGGGCGAGCATGGCCTCGGCGATGAGGTGGTTGGAGATGCCGATGCCCGCGATGCCGTAGCTCGCCGAGGGCGTGCGCGCGATGTAGTCCTTGAGCTCGGCGATGTTGTTCGCGGGCACGGACTTGTTGACGATGACCACGTTGGGCTGCACCGCCAGCAGCGTCACGGGCACGAAGCTCTCGGGCTTGTAGGGCGTGCCCTTGGGGTTGAGCTCGAAGGTGATGGCCATCGAGCCCGCGGCGCCGATGCCCACCGTATAGCCGTCGGCCGCCGAGGTGGCCAGGCGCCCCGCCATGATGTTGCCGCCCGCGCCGGGCACGTTGTCGACGACCACGGGCTGGCCCAGCTTCTGGCCCAGGGGTTCGGCGATCAGGCGGGCCAGCGTGTCGGCCGAGCCGCCGGGCGCGAAGCCCACGAGCAGCTTCACGGGGCGGTCGGGCTTCCAGGACTGCTGGGCGTGCGCGGGCGCGGCGCCGAGCAGCGCGGCCGAGGCGGCCAGGGCGGCGTGTGCGATCAGGGTGCGGCGTTGGATCATGGTGACGGTTTCCTAGGGGCGGGAGAGAAGAGGTAAGAGGTCAGGCCAGCAACTGGGCCAGCGTGTGGGCCACGAGGTGGTTGGACAGCAGCGTGGGCCGGCCGCTGGCGCGGGCCACCTGCGCGCGCATGGCCTCGGTGTAGCCCATGCAGTGCATGACGATGAAGTCGCAGCCTGCCAGCGCGCGGCCCGTGCGCTCGAAGGCCGCGGCGGCCAGGGTCGGGTCGCGCTCGTAGGGGGAGGCGTGGTCGAGCTGCAGCGCGCAGGGCAGCGGCTGCGCGAGGTGTAAGGTGTCGACCTGCGCGGCCAGCGGCACGAGGGCGCCCACGCGCCGCGCGTGGCGGGCCAGTGCCACCATGGCCTGGTCCACCACCTGCTGGGGCTCGACCATCCAGGTGCGCAGCCGGGGCAGCGCGGTGCCGGTGCACAGCGGCACGAGCAGGTCGTAGCCCGCGCCGTCGGCCTCGCGCATCACCTCGGCTAGGCGGTGTTCGGTGGCCTCCTTGTCGAGCGTGATGGAGCCGCCGTCGCGCAGCCGCGTGGCGAAGCAGTGCGCGCCGGGGCGCGGCGCGAGCCGCGCGCGAGCGGCGGCGTCCAGTGCATCCAGCGCACCGTATTCGTCGACCTGCACCTGCGCGCCCAGCAGGGCGGCCATGGCGGGCACCACGTCGCTGCGCGGCGATTCGCCGATGGTGAAGAAGGCGATGCGCTTGCCCGGGCTCATGCGGGCTCCCGGCCCACGCCCTGCAGGTGCGCGAGCGAGCCGTAGCGCGCCTGCAGCTGGCGCCAGTGGTCCTCGTTCACGAAGGACAGCGTGCGCTGGCCAAAGAGCTTGGCGATCTCGATGCAAAAGCGCATGGCCACGTCGGCGTCCCAGGCGTTGGTCACGCCGGTGGCGCAGCCGGGCACCGTGGTCTGCGCGGTGAGCGCCACGCCCACCACGGGCGCCGGGGTCACGATGGCGGGCTGCATGATCGAGTTCACATGCGGCAGGCCGTTCTCGTAGGGCGTGATGTCCTGCGTGGTCAGCGGCAGCGTGACGGGCAGTTCGCCGCTCACCCAGCCCATCACGTCGAGCATGAGGTCGGGGATGGGCAGCAGCCAGCCTTCCTTGGCCACGGGCGTGAGCGCCACGCCGCGGTGATTCACGAGGCGGTTGCCGCGCGTGGTGTCCACCGAGAGGATGGCGTCCATGCGCGGGCTGACTTCGTGGGCCATCATCTCGCGCATCGGGAAGGGCGAGCGCATCATGGGCACGGGGTGGTGCGGGCGCGTGCCCGCGCGCGGGCAGATGTGCGTGTGGATGTGCACGGAGGCGGGCAGAGGGTCGCCGCGGCGCGCCATGTCGAGCATCTTCGCGGCGGCCGCGAGCACGACCACGGCGCCGTCGCTGTCCGACACCAGCCCGCTCACGGCGGGGCGCGCGCCGATGCCGCCCAGGCGGCCCACGAGCCCCAGGCGCGGTGCGGCGGCGTCCTGGCCGGGAATTTCGATGGAGAGGAAATCGGTGGCGGCACCATCGCGCGCCAGGTGCGTCACTTCCACCGTGCAGTCGCCGAGCGCGCGCAGGTGGGCTGCCACGTCCTCGCCCGTCACGTGGGCGGAGGACAGCAGGTCGATCATCGAGGAAACATGGTGCATCAGAGGCTTTCCGGGCTGGATTCAATAGGCCCCTCGGCCAGCCATTGCGGCGCGAGGTTGCCGTGGAACCGGCGGGCGCCCGCGGCGCCCAGCACCCGGGCGTGGCCGCCTTGTACGTGCAGGCCCGTGCCCTCGGGCAGGCCCAGCACGGGCATGGCCGGGTTCAGCGTGGTGAATTCGCGCAGGCGCTGTTCGCGCGTTTCGCCGCGGTGGCCGGGGGGGTGCGCGTCGGTGTAGTGGGCGTTGATCTGCACGGGCACGAGGCCCATGGCGCCGAAGCCGCCGGGGTCGGTGATGGGCATGTCGTTGGTGGTACAGATCGTGGGGCAGGCCACGTTGGAGCCCGCGCTCCAGCCCAGGTACGAGGCTTCGCCCGAGCGCACGCGCGCGCCGATGGCGTCAAGCAGGCCCGTGGCGCGCAGGTGCTTCAGCAAGGCAAAGGTATTGCCGCCGCCCACGAGCACGTGGCGCGCGTCCTGCATGGCGGCCACCGGATCGGCCAGCCGGTGCACGGAGCGCACGCGCAGGCCCAGCGGCGCGAGCGCCTCGGCCACCAGGGTTTCGTAGGCGTCCCAGGTGCGGGTCACGCCCGCGAAGGGCACGAACAGGGCGTCGCCCGAGGCGTCGTGGTGCGCAGCCCACTCCCGGATCCACGGCAGGGCGTGGGTCAGGTAGCCGGCGTCGCTCGTGGAGTTGCTGAGCAGCAGCAGGTTCATAGACAAGCGTGTGAGGAAAGAAAACGAGTTGGCAGTGAAGAAGCGGGGGCCTTCGAGTTGGGGGCGCCCGTGGGGCTGGCTTTGGCAGGCCACCGGGTGCGCTTCCCTCCCGACGGAGAGGGGGAGGGCGCGCAGCGGCTCAGGTGGGGCTGCATTTCAGGCGGAGATGGGCACGGCGCGCCAGAACGGGTCGCCGATGCGCCGGCCCAGCGAGCCGACTTCCTCCAGCACGAGCTGGCGCCAGCCGTCGAGCTGGGCCGGGTCGGTCTGCAGGCGCGAGACGAACGAGATGCACAGCCCGCGCAGCTCGCCGTCGAGCGGGTTGCGCACGGCCGCGGCCACCGCGCCAATACCGGGCATGGCCCCGTCCACCACCGTGGCGTGCCGGGCCCGGGCAATGCCGGCCAGGCCGTCGAGCAGCTCGCCCACCTGCGCGAAGCCACTCTGGCGCGGGCCCGCGAGCGGTGCGGCGCGGTCGGTGCCGAACAGGGCGGTGAGTTCGGGGTCGCTCAGGCGGGAGAGCAGCGCGCGGCCCATGGCCGTGCCCGTGGCGTCGCGGCGCGAGCCGGGCGACGAGAGCACCTGCACGGGAAAGTTGCCGTTGAGCCGCTGCAGCACCACGGTCTCGTGCCCCGACAGCGTGGACAGGTAGGCCGTGAGCCCGCTGCGCGCGGACAGCCGCTCCAGTACCTCGCGGCAGGCGTCGTCGAGCGCGCTCGGCGCGTAGGCGGCATGTGCGGCCTGGCCCAGCAGGGCGCCGGGGCGGTAGCGCCGCGTGGCGGGATGCTGGTCCAGCAAGCCGTAGCGGGCCATCTGGTTGAGCAGGTGCGAGGTGGAGCTCTTGGGCAGGTCCAGCTGCGTGGCCGCCTCGGTGAAGCTGAGGTCTGTGGCGCCGGCGGCGAACAGGGCCAGGACGCGCTGGACGTTGCCGAGAATGCTCATGAGTTCCTAAATATTGAACTTGGTTCTGAATTATTGGTATGGTACGAACGACCGTTCCACCTCGTCAAGCCGGGTGGGGCTATGGCTTGTGTGTATGCGATAGGGTTTGTGCGGGCTGCGGCGTGCCCCGCCGAGGCGTTGCGTTGGGCATGGCAGCGATGCCCACCGCCGCCCAGCACGATGGGGGGATGTGGCGCTACTGCGCCTGCAGCCCTGCCCGGAGGGCCGCGGCCAGGTCGGTAGGCAGCGACTGAACCCCTTTGACCACGCCAGGCCCGCCGCTGCGCCAGTGGATCGAAAACCGGCGGTCGGGATCGCTTCCGCCCGGCATGTAGAGGGTGACGTCCACGACCACTTCCGTGCTGCCTTCGATGAGGGCCGCGGATGACAACAGCTTCACCGTCGGGCCCAACTCCCGCACCGTGAGCACGAGAAGCACATCCGATCCGGGCGGCACGGTGGCGGCCTGCTGGTTGACGTCCGCGCGGGCCACAGCGACCGAGGAGAAGCAACGGGCGTTGGCAAAGAAGTCCCCGATACCCTGCTGCGCTGCCGCTTCACGTTCCGGGACATCCTTTTGATCGGCCCTCCAGCGGGTCTGCCAGAGTACCGTCGCTTTCAGCGCCGATTGCGGCAGGCAAACCGGCGCTTGCCCGGCGGGCGAGGTTGTCACGGTGGTCGTGGAGGTGCATGCGCCGAGCAGCGCCACGGTGGCGACGGAGACGGAGATGGCCGCGCCGCGAAAGAGGGCGCCCATATGCCGCTTACCGCCGGGTGTAGCAGCCTTGGCCCGCGATCGACAGGTCGGCGGCGGACTCCACCGCCTGCGCGGTGGGCAGCACGCTCGGCGTGGTGTCGCCCAGCACGCACAGGTAGGCGCCCTTGCGTGCCCAGACGGTGCGGCTGGTGGCGCCCGTGGGCTGGCTCCAGGCGCCCCAGAAGGCTGTGAGCGTGGCCGTGGCGCCGGTGCGGTCGAAAGCCACCGTGCCCAGCGTGCCCGCGGGCGATGTCTGTACGGTGCCGGTGCCAGAGCACTGCGCGTTGCCGTACAGCACCACGCCCTGCTCGATGGCGGCGCGGGTGTCGCCCTGCCGGGTGATGCGCCACAGCGTGCGGCCCCAGGTGCCGGGCAAAACCTGTGAGCACAGCGCCATCTCCCAGTCGCCCTCGGGCAGCGCGGCGGCACTGGCGGCGCAGGCGACCTCGACGGAAGACAGGTTGGCGCTGCCCAGCGTGCCGCTGCCGCTCTGCACCGTGCAGGCCTGCCCGGCGGGCTGAGTCTTCACGGCCACCGCATAGGCTGTGCCCGCCGCCAGCGGCGTGGCGAAGGTGAAGCCGCCGTTGGCAGACACCGCCAGGTCGTCGCCGCCGTTGTTCTGCAGCACCAGCGTGCCGCCTGCCGCGAGGCCGTTCACCGTGCCGCCCACGCTGTAGCGCGCGGCCGGCAGGTCGGCGCAGCGCACGGCCACATTGCCCACATGGGCCGTGGCCGTACCGGTGCCTTGTGCCACGGCGCAGGTCTGGCCTTGCGGCTGGGTCTTGACGGTGACGGCATAGGCGCTGCCCGCCGCAACGCGGCCTGCAAAGGTGAAGGGGCCGCTGGCCGCAACGTCCAAATCGTCCGCACCGTTGTTTTGCAGCACGAGGCGTTTGCCGCTGGCCAGGCCCGTCACCGCGCCGCCCAGCGTGAAGCCGTCGCTGGCCGGCGGCGATGTGGCGTCGTCGCTGCCGCCGCCGCAGGCGGTCAGCAGGCAGGCCATGGCCACGGGCAGTGCGAAAAGGCGGGGGGTATGAATAGCGTGCATGGAGGCTTTCGGAGTTGGGTGAAGAACCGCAAAAAGCATAGGAAGCTTCCATGCGCTCGCGGCCTGCCAAACTGCCAATGGCGGGCCTGCGCCGGCGGGGCGC
>JASLFM010000501.1 GCA_030150585.1 Acidovorax sp. | reverse complement strand
GGATAATGCCGCCATTGACCACCAGGTTGCCGGCGTACATGCCGGGCAGGTCGCGCTCGTGCTGCAGCCGCGTGCCCCACAGCGCGCCCAGCAGCGCGGCCGGCACGGCCAGCGCGGCACGGCCGCCCGCGGGCTGGCCTGGGCCGCG
The DNA here is from genome assembly GCA_030150585.1 of Acidovorax sp. GTDB lineage: Bacteria > Pseudomonadota > Gammaproteobacteria > Burkholderiales > Burkholderiaceae_C > JASLFM01. Next base: position 3,815 of record JASLFM010000501.1, on the reverse strand, counting down.
CTGCTGGGCGCGCTGTGGGGCACGCGGCTGCAGCACGAGCGCGACCTGCCCGGCATGTACGCCGGCAACCTGGTGGTCAATGGCGGCATTATCCTGGCGCTGCTGGGTGCGGCCTGGGGCGCTGCCGCCGTGTCGGGCTGGGCCATCGCCTGGCTCGGCGTGATGCTGCTGGCGTCGATGCTGGCGCGCCTGGCCTGGCTGCGCTGGCGGCTGCGACGCGTGCCCGCGCCTGGGTCTGCTGTCGCCGGGGACGCCGCCACCGTGGCCGCGCTGCCCGGCTGGAGCACCTGGGTATGGGCCATCCTGGCGGCCGGGCTGCCGTTGGCCCTGCCGTTCGTGGCGCGCAGCCTAGCCTCGCAGTCGGGCGAGGGCGCACTGGCCAGCTTCAACTACGCCTGGAAGCTGGTGGAGCTGCCGCTGGTGCTGGCGATCCAACTGGTGGCCAGCCTGGCATTCCCGGGCATCAGCCGGGCCTTTGCTGAGCGGCGCGACCCGATTGAACCCGTTGGCAGCGCCTTCGCCCTGGCCTGGACGCTGGCCTGCGCGGCTGCGGCCGCGCTGCAGATGGGCGCGCCAGCTATCGCGCAGTTGCTGTTCGGCTGGGGCCGCATGGGGCCCGATGCCGTGATGCGCATCGCCAGTTGGGGCTCCATCGGCGCCTGGGGCCTGCCGCCGCAGGCCCTGACGGCGGTCGGCCTGATCGTGCTGGCGGCCCAGGGCCGTATGCATGCCGCCGTGGTCGCGTATGCCGCTGGGCTGGCGGCGCTGCTACTGGCGGGTGCCCTGGGCTGGCGCAGCGGGCAGCAGCTCATGATGGTGCTCAACGGCGTGCAGGTGTGCGTGGCGCTGGTGGTGCTGGCGGCTATGAAGTTCCGCGTGCCCGAGGCCCGCGAATGGCTGCCTTGGCAGATGCTGCCCACGCCGTTGGCCGCGCTGCTGGTGGTGGCGTTGGTTGCCCACCTGTTCGGCGGCGGCCTCGGGCTGGCGATGCTTCCGTGGGTTGTGTTGGCGGCGGTCTGGGTGGTGGCTCTGAGCTGGTTCGCCACCCCCTCGCTGCGCGTGGCGCTGCGGCGATAATCGGCGCAGCCTTTGCTCTGCCCTCCCGCTCTTTGCGACCCTGCTTGCGCATGATTGACCTGCTGCAAATCACCAACGACCCCGACGTGGCCTGCCGCTGCGACGGACTCGACGGTCTGCGTCTCTTCGTGGACCTGGAGCGCTTGGGCAAGGCCGAGCGCCAGGCCGGGCGCAACACCTTCATCAGCGTGCACCAGCTCGAGGACGTGGGTCGCGTCAAGGCTGTGCTGCGGCGCTCGCGCCTTATGGTGCGCGTCAATCCGCTGAACCCCGGCTCGCGCGCCGAGGTGGACGCCGTGCTGGCCCAGGGGGCTGACTGGCTGATGCTGCCGATGTTCCGCAGCGCGGCCGAACTGCAGGCCTTCGCGGCCCTGGTGGCCGGGCGGGCGCCCATCGTGCCGCTGCTTGAGACCGCCGAGGCGCTGCGGACGCTAGAGGAATGGATCGCTACGCCGGGCCTGGTCGAGGTGTTCGTCGGGCTGAACGACCTGCACCTGTCGCTGGGCTGCCGCTTCATGTTCGAGCCGCTGGCCGATGGTCTGGTGGACCGCGTGGCGCGCGCCGCGCGCGCGCGCGGCCTGCGCTTCGGCTTTGGCGGCATCGCGCGGCTGGACGAAGGGCTGCTGCCGGGGCGCGACGTGCTGGGCGAACACCTGCGCCTGGGCTCGCAGGCGGTGATCCTGTCGCGCACCTTCCACCGCAGCGATGCCGCCACGCCGTTCGAGCAGGAGGTGGCCGCGCTGCGGTCCGCCGAGCACGCGCTGGCCGCGCGCAGCGCTGCCCAGATCGAGGCCGACCGGCTGCGCGTGAACGCCACCATCGAGGGCATCGCCGCTCGCATGGAGGCCGACGCATGACGGCCGCCACGGCTGCGGCCAAGCGCGCGCTCGACATCGTGCTGTCGCTGGCGGCGCTGGCGCTGCTGAGCCCGCTGCTGACGGCTACGGCGCTGGCCGTCGTGCTCGACAGCGGCCGCCCGGTGCTGTTCCGGCAGACGCGGTTGGGCCTGCACGGCCGTAGTTTCGGCATGTACAAGTTCCGCAGCATGGTGCCCGACGCCGCGGCGCGCGGCCCCTACTTCACGGCCACGGACGACCCGCGCATCACCCGCGTTGGGCGCTTCATCCGTCGCACCAGCATCGACGAACTACCGCAGATCCTCAACGTGCTAATGGGCGACATGAGCCTGGTCGGCCCGCGACCCGACGTGCCGGCGCAGCGCGGCCTCTACACCGACGAGGCCTGGGCCGCGCGCTGCGCCGTGCGCCCCGGCATCACCGGGCTGGCGCAGATCGTCCAGCGCAGCGAGGGCACCGAGGCGCAGCGCCTGGCGCTGGACCTGCGCTACGTGCAAGAGGCCAGCCTCAGGCTCGATCTCAAAATCATGGTGGGCACGCTGGGCCGGCTGACAGGGAAGGGCAGTAACTGATGTGCGGCATCTTCGGCTACTGGGACCGTGCCCGTGAACCGCTGGCGGAGGATGCGCTGCGAACCATGGGGCAGCGCCTGATTCACCGCGGCCCCGACGACGAGGGCGTGTGGCACCAGCCCCGGCGCGGCGTGGCCATCGGCAACCGGCGCCTGTCCATCATCGACATCGGCGGCGGCCACCAGCCCTTCGTGAGCGACGACGGCCAGGTGGCCGTGGTGCAGAACGGCGAGATCTTCAACTACATTGAACTGGCCGATGAGCTGCGCCGCCAGGGCGTGCGGCTCAAGACGGCGTCCGATACCGAGGTGATCCTGCGCCTGTACGAGCGCGAAGGTATCTCCTGCGTGAGTAGGCTCAACGGCATGTTCGCCATCGCCATCGACGATGCGCGCGAGGATGCGATGTACTTGGTGCGCGACCGCATCGGCGTCAAGCCGCTGTACGTGGCCGACGACGGCCGGCGCGCCGTCTTTGCTTCGGAAATCAAGGCGATTTTGCCCATTGTCAAGGCGCAGAGGTCTTTGTGTGCTATTGATTTAGAGGCAATCCACCACTACCTGAGCTTCAACTACGTGCCCGCGCCGTGGACTGTCTACCAGGGCATCCGCCACGTCATGCCCGGCACCTGGATGAAGTTCTCGCGCGCCGGCGGCGTGCAGACGCAGCGCTGGTGGAGCCTGGCCGAGCAGCGTGAGCGCGACATTGGCTTTAAGGGCTGGGCCGAGGAATTCCTCGCCATCCTTGACGACGCCACGCGCATCCGGCTGCGCGCCGACGTGCCCTGGGGCGCCTTCCTTTCGGGCGGGGTCGATTCGAGCAGCATCGTGGCGTTGATGGCCCGGCACGTGCAGGCGCCTGTCAAGACCTTCTGCATCGGCTTCGCGGACCCGCGCTATGACGAATCACCCTTCGCCGCCGAGGCTGCCCGCCGCTTTGGTTGCGACCACACCACGGAGGTGGCCGAGCTCAACATGCTCGAGCGCTGGCACCATGTGCTGTACCACCTTGACCAGCCGCACGGCGACGCCTCCTTCATGCCCACGCTGCGCGTGAGCGAGCTCGCGGCCCGGCACGTCAAGGTGGTGCTCACCGGTGATGGCGGCGACGAGCTGTTTGCCGGCTACGACAAGTACGCCCAGTTCTTCACGCAGCCCGGTGTTGCCGATCTGCCCGCGTCGGCCTTTCAGCGAACCTACTTCGACAGCATCTCGCTGTTCGGCCCCGAGGCCAAGCTGGCACTGTACCGCCCCGAGGTGAGGGCGCAACTGGCCGGCATCGACAGCTTTGCCGAAGCTGCCCAACCGTG
>JASLFM010000491.1 GCA_030150585.1 Acidovorax sp. | reverse complement strand
GTTGTTCGAAATGATCGGCGACGCCGTTCGGCTGCTGGGCCACCCGGAACAGCTGGATGCCGTGCTCACGGTGCTGGGGACCCGTCACGTGGCTTATGGCGTTCGCGACGAGTACTACGACACCGTGGGTGGCGCGCTGCTGGACACCCTGGATGCCGCATTGGGCGATGCTTTCACACCCGAGCTGCGCGAGGCCTGGGGCTGCTTCTACGGACGCGTCAGCCGTGTGATGCGCGAGGGCGCTTTCCGCAAGGTGCTGGCCGGTGCCGTTGCCAGACCAGTCCAACACGAGAGACGGGCTGTTTGAAATGCATGGAAGGCGCAGTGTCGATCTGATGCTCGGCGACTTGGGCGTCTCGACCATCAAGACGCTGATGGGCCGGATGCTTCCGCGATCGTCATTGAGCGGGTTTTGGCCGGCCTGAGGCACCATTCTGTCGATGGTCTCTGCGATGGGGCGTCGGGTTGGATCACCTCAGTCGTCGGACGGCTAGCTTGGCGGCAGCCCATTCGGCCAGCTCGGCGTGGATATCGCTCCCTCGCCACCCCCTTCGGTACTCCCGCTGTTTCCGCAAACGCTGCTTGCAGGTGCTGATGGTCAGCCGCGTATGCGACACAGCGGATTGCGGCTGAAACAAAACAAACACAAAGGCTCGCAGCGCGAAGCGGTGCTGAAACCGGGGCTGGCGACGATGAATCCCGTCACAAATCACTGCCTCGACGGCATCCATCGCCAGGAAACCCATCATGAAAGCACTTCGCACCCTCTCCATCGCGCTGGCCTCTTTGGCCACTTCCGCTGCTTTTGCCCAGGTCAGCATCGATCAGAACAAGGCGATGGCTGGAGGCATCACGCCAGGCGACACACCCGGCTTTCCAATCACCCTCAGCCAGCCAGGTAGCTACAAGCTGACGAGTAATCTGACGGTGCCGGCCAGTGTCGCGGGCGTCGTTATCACAGGCAACAACGTAACGCTGGATCTGAACGGCTTCACGATCAGCGGCCCGGCGAGTTGCGCCCAGGTGCTACCTAGCCGTGTCGTCAACTGCGTCAATAGCAGCAGCGGCTCCGTAGGCGTTGATGCCGGCAGCAGCAAAGGCGCCGTGGTGCGCAACGGCACGATCAAGGGCGCAGGTGCCGGCGTGGTGGTGGGCGGCCTTGGACGCTACGAGAACCTGCGTGTGACAGAGAACGGAGCGGGCATTGTCGAAGGCAGCTCCCAATCGTCCAACGGCAATACGCTGTCCAACTGCTTGGTGGACACCAATGGCTATAACGGCGTCACGATCACCTATGGACAGATTGAACGCTGCCGCATCGTCAGCAACGGTGGCGCAGGAGTAGCGACGGACAGCTATGCCTTGACCATTAGCGAGAGCCAGCTGATGGAAAACCGTGGGTACGGCATCTACGGCGGCGCTGCGCGCGCCACGATCACGGCCAGCAACGGTGCTGGCAACCGCAAGTCCGTGATCTCGATGGGCGGCAATCTCGATCAGAACACGCCGTTCTGAGATCGGATCCCCTTCCTTTCGTCTTCAGCAACTCCACTTCATTCAAGGCATCCCCATGAAGCCCCTCATCCTTTTCGCGGCCCTGTTCGCTGCTTCCTCTGCTTTCGCCCAGATCACCATCGACCAGAACAAGGCGATGGCCGGCGGTATCACACCGGGCGACACGCCCGGCTTCCCGATCAATATCAGCCAGCCGGGCCACTACAAGCTGATGGGCAATCTCAACGCCCCGGCGGGGGTGGCCGGCATCGAGATACTGGTCGAAGGCGTGACGCTGGACTTGAACGGCTTTGCGATCCGCGCACCCGGCACATGCACGCGCAACACCACCACACGGATCGTCACCTGCCCGCATTACGACCCGCAGAGCCCCGGTATCCGGTCGTACTCGGCGGACACCGTGGTGCGCAACGGACTGGTTCGCGGCTTCGGCGGCACTGGGATCTTCATGTCCGATCGCGGGCACGTCGACGACCTGCGTGTCAGTCACAACGGGGGTTACGGCTTGGCCATTTCGCAGGCCAGTGCGACGGGCATCGAGGCCGAGCTGAATGGCAACCATGGCATCAACGGCGGTTACAACGTGGTGACCCGCAGTGTGGCTCGCAACAACGGCGGCAGTGGCATTTTGGCTGCCTATGTTCAGGACAGCCTGTCTACGGGTAACAAAGCCAACGGCATCGGTGGCGGGGGGGCGCGCGGCAACCTGTCGGCGGACAACGGCGATGCCAACTTCAGTGCAGCTATCAAGTCGATGGGTGGCAACTTGAACGGTACTGCCGCCTGGTGATTGGGCGTTCTGCCATAGGAGGACTTCGATGAACTCAGCCAAAACTCTGCTCGCCGCGATGGCACTGGCCCTTGTCGGTGCGGGGGCAAAGGCCGACATGGTGAGCTACAGCTTCACCGGCAACGTGACCTGGGATGAGGCCGCGCGCGGCTATCAGGGCTTTGCCGGCAGCTTCAGCTTCGATAGCGCGGCCGCCAACCTCATCAGCGACCCGAGCGGCAGCACGGGCAGCTACACCGGCGTGGCACCGTTGTGGTCGATGAGTCTGTCGTTCGACGGCGGCGCGCTGCTGGACTTCGGCAGCAGCCTCTTCGTCAACATCGGCAACAACCTGGGCAGCCAGGATAGCTGGGGCCTGCTGGGCCATGGCAGCGGCGGCATCGTCAGCGCGACGCTGTACGACTTCACTGCGGGGCTGTTCGGCAACGCCGGTCTGCCGCTGAAAGAGGGCGGCTACATCTTGGCGGATTTCGGCTGGTCGGACTTCAACTGGGAGTCGGACGCGGGGGTGCTGCAGGGCATGTTCACGTCGCTGACCTGCACGGCGGGCTGTTCCGCCAGCAACCCGAGCGGCGGCGGTGATGGCGGTGGGGGGAATCCTGGTGGAGGTGCCCCCAACACGGTGCCTGAGCCCGGTGGCTGGGCATTGGTGGCGACGGCCTTCCTCATGATGCTGTGCCTGCAACGGCGGCGCCCGGACGTGATGGGCGCGGCGCGGCGTTTATGGCGCCGGGTGGCTCGGGAACTGAACACGTGGCAGGGCATTGACCGCGCCGAGTTGGGCCTGGGTCAGGGCCTGATGGTGATGGGGGTGGGGCGATGAACCCGCGTCAGATCCAATTGGTACGCGACAGCTTTGCGCTCGTCGAACCTCAGGCCGTGCAGGCTGGCGCGCTGTTCTACGACAAGCTGTTCGAGCGTGACCCGTCCATCGGCATGCTGTTCAGCTCGGACATGGGCACGCAAAGTCAGCGGTTACTGGAGATGATTGGCGCCGCAATACGGCTGCTGAACAACCCGGAGCAACTGGATCCGGTGTTGATGGCGCTGGGCGCACGCCATGTGGCCTATGGGGTGCAGGACGAACACTACGACACCGTGGGCGGCGCGTTGCTCGACACGCTGGCTGCCGCGCTCGGTGACGCCTTCACGCCTGAACTGCGCGAAGCCTGGGTGGCGTTCTACGGCCGTGTCAGCCGCGTGATGCGGGACGGCGCTTTCCGCAAAGTGCTGAGCAGCCGTGCCGCTACCGTCCAGCCGCCGCCAGTATTGGCCGAGCGACGGGTGGCCTGAACCTGGAGCAGGCGTCGATCGTTCAGTCGACTCCGGCCGCATTCATTTGTTCTTCAGCTTGGCTTCTTTGCCTTTGGAGATCACGGAGGTCGTCGGTGCGACCGGGCGGTCGGAGCCGGACGTCTTGCCCTGTGGGCTGTCCTTCTTCGGCTTCTTCACCATCTTGTTGCTGCGCTGTTCGTGGTTCGCCATGGGCCCTCCGTACAAAGAGATTGATAGATTGAAGTGACCCGACCCGGACTATGCCTCAGCGTTGTACTTCGCCCTGGCCGGGCTGGCCTGCCACTGCTCGGCCGTGATGTCGTAGCGCTTGCAGTCCATGTCGTACCAGCGGCCGGTGCCGGTGTAGCTCATCCCCAAGCGCTCCATGACGGTGGAGGAGGGGATGTTGTCGGGCTGGCAGACGGCACAGACAAGCTCGGGCTTCAGCGTGTCGAAGGCCCAGCCGACCATATGGCGGGCCGCTTCGCTGGCATAGCCCTGGCCCCAGGCGTCCTGTCGCAGCCGCCAGCCGGTTTCCAAGGGGCCTGCCGGATCGCGGTTCAGGTGCTGGATGCAGCCGGCACCGATGAGCAGCCCCTCGCGCTCGCCACCGCGCAGCACGAAGCCCCACCACGAATAGCCGAACTCGGCCCAGCGGGCCTTCACCCGGTCGATCATCGACTGGGTGTCCTGCGGCGTGTCGGGCCTGCCCG
>JASLFM010000445.1 GCA_030150585.1 Acidovorax sp. | reverse complement strand
CTTGTTCTGCAGCATCACGAGCGAGCGGCAGATGCGCTTGCGCGTTTCGTGCGGCAGGATCACGTCGTCGATGAAGCCGCGCGCGCCGGCCACGAAGGGGTTGGCGAAGCGCTGCTTGTATTCGGCCTCGCGGGCAGCGAGTTTCTCGGGGTCGTTCTTGTCCTCGCGGAAGATGATCTCCACTGCGCCCTTGGCGCCCATCACGGCGATCTCGGCGTTGGGCCAGGCCAGGTTCACGTCGCCGCGCAGGTGCTTGGAGGCCATCACGTCGTAAGCGCCGCCATAGGCCTTGCGCGTGATGACGGTGATCTTGGGCACCGTGCACTCGGCATACGCATAGAGCAGCTTGGCGCCGTGCTTGATGATGCCGCCGTACTCCTGGCTGGTGCCGGGCATGAAGCCGGGCACGTCCACGAAGGTGATGACGGGGATGTTGAACGCATCGCAGAAGCGCACAAAGCGCGCGGCCTTGATGGAGCTCTTGATGTCCAGGCAGCCCGCGAGCACCAGCGGCTGGTTGGCCACGATGCCCACCGTCTGGCCTTCCATGCGCGCGAAGCCGATGATGATGTTCTTCGCGTACTCGGGCTGCAGTTCGAAGAAGTCGCCGTCATCGACCGTCTTGGCGATGAGCTCCTTCATGTCATAGGGCTTGTTGGGGTTGTCGGGCACCAGGGTGTCGAGCGACAGGTCGGCGCGGTCGGCCGGGTCGGTGCTGGGGCGCACGGGCGCCTTCTCCCGGTTGTTGAGCGGCAGGTAGTTGTACAGGCGGCGCAGCATCATCAGCGCCTCCACGTCGTTCTCGAAGGCCATGTCGGCCACGCCGCTCTTGGTGGTGTGCGTCACCGCGCCGCCCAGTTCCTCGGCTGTCACTTCCTCGTGTGTCACGGTCTTCACCACCTCGGGGCCGGTGACGAACATGTACGAGCTGTCCTTCACCATGAAGATGAAGTCCGTCATGGCCGGCGAGTACACGGCCCCGCCCGCGCAGGGGCCCATGATCATGCTGATCTGCGGAATGACGCCGCTGGCCATCACGTTCTTCTGGAACACGTCGGCATAGCCGCCCAGCGAAGCCACGCCCTCCTGGATGCGCGCGCCGCCCGAGTCGTTGAGGCCGATGACGGGCGCCCCCACCTTCATGGCCTGGTCCATCACCTTGCAGATCTTTTCGGCATGGGTTTCGCTCAGGGCGCCGCCGAACACGGTGAAGTCCTGGCTGAACACGAACACGAGGCGGCCGTTGATCATGCCGTAGCCCGTCACCACGCCGTCGCCGGGGATCTTCTGGCCATCCATGCCGAAGTCGGTGCAGCGGTGCTCGACGAACATGTCCCATTCCTCGAAGGTTCCGTCGTCCAGCAGCAGCTCGATGCGCTCGCGCGCGGTGAGCTTGCCCTTCTTGTGCTGCGCATCGATGCGCTTTTGTCCGCCGCCGAGGCGGGCGAGTTCGCGCTTTTTCTCCAGTTGGTCCAGGATGTCTTGCATGGTCGGTCCTTCGTGTGAACTCGTGAATGGGGTAGTGCTACTCAATCCATAGCTGGCAGCGCTTGCCCAGATTGCGCTGCGAGCAGATTTCTTGCTGCGGTGGATGCTGCGATGCGCCCGGCGGCCACATCCTGCTGCAGACGTGGAAGCAGTTCGCGCACCCGGGGGTGCTGGCGGAAGGCCTGCTTGAGCCCGGCCTCGATGCGCTCCCACATCCAAGCCAGCGCCTGCTTCTCGCGCCGCGCGGCCAGGCGGCCGTTGGCGGTCTGGAGCCTGCGGAACTCGCTCACGGCGGCCCAGAAGCCGTCCACGCCCTCGCCGTGCAGTGCGCTGATCTGAACGACCTTCGGATGCCACAGCTGGGCGTCGTGGTGGGCGTGTTCGGGGTTGCCGTGCAGGCCCAGCAGGCGCAGGCTCGACGTGATCTGGGCCTGGGCGCGCGTGGCGGCGTTCTTGTCGATGTCGGCCTTGTTGATGACCACGAGGTCGGCAATCTCCATCACGCCCTTCTTGATGGCCTGCAGGTCGTCGCCCGCGTTGGGCAGTTGCAGCAGCACGAACATGTCGGTCATGCCGGCCACGGCCGTCTCGCTCTGGCCCACGCCCACGGTTTCGACGATGACCACGTCGTAGCCTGCGGCCTCGCACACCAGCATGGACTCGCGCGTCTTTTCGGCCACGCCGCCCAGGGTGCCGCTGCTCGGGCTCGGGCGGATGTAGGCACTCTCGTGCACCGAGAGCTGCTCCATGCGCGTCTTGTCGCCCAGGATGGAGCCGCCCGAGACGGTGCTCGACGGGTCGATGGCCAGCACAGCCACGCGCAGGCCCTGGCGGATCAGGTAGAGGCCCAGGGTTTCGATGAAGGTGCTCTTGCCCACGCCGGGCACGCCGCTGATGCCCAGCCGGAACGCACGGCCCGTGTGGGGCAGCAGGGCCGTGAGCAGCGCATCGGCCTGCACGCGGTGGTCGGCGCGGGTCGACTCGAGCAGCGTGATGGCTTTGGACATGGCACGGCGCTGGACGGTGCCGCCCCCCGCCACGATGCCCGGCAGCAACGCGTCAGGCGTCACGCGACGGCCTTGCGGATCTGCTCCAGCACGTCCTTGGCGCTGGCGGGGATGGGCGTGCCAGGACCGTAGACGCCTTTCACGCCGGCTTCGTACAGGTAGTCGTAGTCTTGCGCGGGGATCACGCCGCCCACGAAGACGATGATGTCGTCGGCGCCCTGCTCCTTGAGCGACCGGATGATCGCGGGCACGAGCGTCTTGTGGCCGGCCGCGAGCGTGGACACGCCCACGGCGTGCACGTCGTTCTCGATGGCCTGGCGCGCGCATTCCTCGGGCGTCTGGAACAGCGGGCCCATGTCCACGTCGAAACCGAGGTCGGCAAAGGCCGTGGCCACCACCTTGGCGCCGCGGTCGTGGCCGTCCTGGCCCAGCTTGGCGATCATCACGCGGGGGCGGCGGCCCTGCTCTTCGGCGAAGGCGCTGATTTCGGCCTTGAGTTTTTCCCAGCCTTCGGCCGAGTCGTAAGCGGCAGCGTACACACCGGTCACCTTTTGCGTATCGGCGCGGTGGCGCCCGAAAACCTTCTCCAGCGCATCCGACACCTCACCCACCGTGGCGCGCAGGCGGATGGCCTGGATGGACAGCTCCAGCAGGTTGCCCTGGCCCGATTCTGCTGCAGAAGTAAGCGCTGCCAGCGCTTTCTCCACCTGGGCTTGGTCGCGTTTTGCCTTGATGGCGTTCAGGCGTGCAATCTGGCCTTCGCGCACCTTGACATTGTCGATCTCGAGGATGTCGACCGGGTCTTCCTTGGCGAGCTTGTACTTGTTCACGCCCACGATCACATCCTTGCCCGAGTCGATGCGCGCCTGCTTCTCGGCGGCGGCCGCCTCGATCTTGAGCTTGGCCCAGCCGCTGTCCACGGCGGCGGTCATGCCGCCCATGGCCTCGACCTCCTCGATGATCTTCCAGGCGGCGTCGGCCATGTCCTGGGTGAGCTTCTCCATCATGTAGCTGCCGGCCCAGGGG
>JASLFM010000429.1 GCA_030150585.1 Acidovorax sp. | reverse complement strand
GCGCGGCGTGAGCGCCTTCGTGGTGGAGACCCGCTCGCCCGGCATCAGCATCTCGTCGCCCGAAAAGCTCATGGGCATTCAGGGCGCGCATGCGTTCGAAGTGGCCTTCGACGGCGTGCGCGTGCCCGCCGCGAACCGGCTGGGCCCCGAAGGCTCGGGCTTCAAGACGGCCATGAAGGTTCTGGACAACAGCCGCCTCGACGTGGCGGCCACAGCCCTGGGCATCGCCGAAGCCGCGCTGTCCGACGCCACGCGCTGGATGCGCGAGCGCCAGATCGGCGGCGAACCCATCGCCACCAAGCAGGGCCTGCAATGGATGCTGGCCGACATGAAGCTGCGCCTGGAGGCATCCTGGGGCCTCACGTTGCAGGCGCTCGCGCTGCGCCAGGCGGGCCAGCCGTTCACACTGCAGTCGGCCATGGCCAAGCTGCACGCGTCCGAAATGGTGGGCTTCGTGGCCGACGCCGCGCTGCAGATCCACGGCGGCTACGGCTACACGCGCGAAATGCCGCTGGAGCGCTATGTGCGCGACGCGCGCATCCTGCGCATCTACGAGGGGTCGTCGGAGGTGCAGAGGAACATCATTGCGCGGCTGCTGTTGGGGTAATAGGGCTGGCGGCGGCTCAGCGCTGCAGCATGCCGGGCACTTGCGCGCGCAGTCATATCTGGCAGGAATCGACCCAAAGCAGGCATAGGGTGGCTACGTAAATCGTTCGTAGAAAGCACTAATCCCACATTGCGCCATCAACGCCTGGAGTGGAAAAACCTTCCAGGGAGCTTGCGCCTGCATGTGGGTGAAGTTCCGAAGAAGAGCACCTTGAACTTCGAGCTTCACTTCTTGCTGCCAATCCAAAACCTGTCCCCACGTCGAACTACCGTTTAGATGAACGGGAAAAGGTGGTAGCTCGATGGAAGCAACGTATTGGTCTGGAAAGAGTCGCTTGTATGCATGAACGTTGTAGAGCCATGACACGCCTCGCACTACTTTGGCGCGGGGCTCCGCGCGACGAATGTAGCCGAACATTGCACGCAACTCATCATAACGCTTGGCGAGATTTACTAAAGACAGAGGACTGGCGCTTTGCCCACTCGGCGGCATAAAGTGGATACGAACAATACCTGAATCATCAGGAGAGTCATAGGAAAAGCAGCCGAAGGCCGATATCTTCGAGTCAGAGGAGTTTCGCGTTTGAAGCTGCAAGCATCTCTGTAGCACCGAAGAAAGACTATTAGGCCTATCGCTTGCTTGCTGCAAAACGCTAGCCCAGGCCTCTTCCCCACTGGCTCCCAACAAGTTCAAACGTCTACGCAGGTTCGTACAACGAGCAATTGCAGATGCAAAAGGTACATTGGCTAGTACCGCATAGTGTTTGGCAAATTTCAGTTGGAGACCATAGTAGTCCTCATGCATCGAATTCCCCAAGAATGTCGACTTCCAACACTTTAACGTGGCGTGCGCCGCAACGACAGCCAGTTAACCAGCGCTTGATGGGCCGCTTATGGCCGATATCAGTCGATTGTCATGAGTGCCGATCCATACGGCTGCGTTCGCTGACTGTCTACCAAAGAGCTCCGGATTCCAGCTGAAACAAGGGAGTGCAGTCGGGAGAGCCGGGCGCATATTGTGGAGTTGGCAACCCTGACACCTCCAGTTCCACTTTTCTGTGGCGCTTGGGGCGGGTGAGAGATCGGACGTGGAGTGAGGCTACTGGCGCATGCGCACGCCTTTCATTTCCAGAGGCTGCCATGCACTGCACTGGTTGCTGGCGAAGCCTACATTCGATGCACCCCGTAAGGGTTCCGCCCCGTCTTGGCGCACCGCGCAGGGCGCAACACCTGGCCCGGTTCTTGCGCTCCCCGTTCTATCCGGCCCCGCGCCGCACTGGGATGCCCCCTAGGGGCGTCCCGGCGCGCGGGAAGAGGCCTGTTTTCTTGGTGTCTGTGTCGCGGTTTCCTAGCGTTTACCCTGTATAGACAGGTACGCTGAAGCCCCGATCATCGCTGCCGGGAAGCAAGGCCTGCTTCCATCCGGATGAGCACAAGTACTTTTTTCCTACAGGAGCTGATGATGAGCCGAATGGTTGTGAAGATGGCGTCGCTGGCGGCGGCAGTGGCAAGCGTGGTGGGGATGGCCGCGCCAGCGCAGGCGCAGGAGACCAAGGTGGCCCTGGGCATGTCCGGGTGGACGGGTTTCGCGCCGCTGACGCTGGCCGACAAGGCGGGCATCTTCAAGAAGCACGGCCTGGATGTGGAACTGAAGATGATCCCGCAGAAGGACCGCCATCTGGCCCTGGCCTCCAAGGCGATCCAGTGCGCCGCCACCACGGTGGAGACGCACGTGGCCTGGAACGCCAATGGCGTGCCCATCGTGCAGATCTTCCAGATGGACAAGTCCTACGGCGCCGACGGCCTGGCCGTGCGCAACGATGTCAAGAGCTTCGCGGACCTCAAGGGCAAGACCATCGGCGTGAGCGCGCCGGGCACGGCGCCGTACTTCGGCTTGGCCTGGATGCTGTCCAAGAACGGCATGAGCCTCAAGGACGTGAAAACGGTTTCGCTCGAACCCCAGCCGGCCGCCCAGGCCTTCGTTTCGGGCCAAAACGATGCGGCCATGACCTATGAGCCGTACCTCTCCACCGTGCGTGCCAACCCGCAGGCCGGCAAGATCCTGGCCACCACGATCGACTACCCCATGGTGATGGACACCGTGGGCTGCGACCCGGTCTGGCTCAAGGCCAACCCCAAGGCTGCCCAGGCCCTGGCCAATTCGTACTTCGAGGCGATCGAGATGATCAAGGCCGACGCCGCCAAGTCCAACGACATCATGGGCGCTGCCGTTAAGCAGACGGGCGAGCAGTTTGCCAAGTCCTCGGCCTACCTGCGCTGGCAGGACAAGGCCGCGAACCAGAAGTTCTTCGCGGGCGAGCTCATCTCGTTCATGAAGGACTCGGCTGCGATCCTGCTCGAGGCTGGCGTGATCCGCAAGCTGCCCGAGAACTACAGCGCCATGTACGACGACAGCTTCATCAAGTAAGCACAGACTGCAAGAGGACCGAGATATGAGTCGCGTGATGGGTGTTGCACCTTCGCTGGGGACTGACGGGCGGCCGCCGAGCCGCCGTGCCCTGGCCCCTTTGGAACCTGTGAGCACCCGCACGCGGCTGGTGTTGGGGGGTGCGTTCTTCGTGGCGTTCTTTGGCGTGTGGGCCGTGTTCACGCTGGGCGGCTTCGTGTCGCCCACGTTCCTGGCCAGCCCCATCACCATGGCCAAGGAGGGCTGGCTGCTCTTTACCGAGTTCGGCTTCCTGCACGACATCGGCATGACCGTGTGGCGCGTGGTGGGCGGCTTCGTGCTGGCCGCCATCATCGCGGTGCCCCTGGGCATCGCGATGGGCGCGCACAAGGGCGTGGAGGCATTCCTGGAGCCCTTCGTGTCGTTCTGCCGCTACCTGCCGGCCTCGGCCTTCATCCCGCTCCTGATCCTGTGGGCGGGCCTGGGCGAGCTGCAGAAGCTGCTTGTGATCTTCATCGGCTCGGTGTTCCAGATCATCCTGATGGTGGCCGTGATCGTGGGCAATGCCCGCAAGGACCTGGTGGAGGCGGCCTACACGCTGGGCGCCACCAACAGCGGCATCGTGCGCCGCGTGCTGATTCCGGGCGCCGCGCCGGATATCGCCGAGACGCTGCGCCTCGTGCTGGGCTGGGCCTGGACTTACGTGATCGTGGCCGAGCTGATCGGCTCGTCCTCGGGCATCGGCCACATGATCACCGACAGCCAGGCGCTGCTGAACACGGGCCAGATCATCTTCGGCATCATCGTCATCGGCCTCATCGGGCTGGTGTCGGATTCCTTCTTCAAATTCGTCAACCGCCGTCTGTTCGCCTGGAGCGCCCTGCGATGAATCCGCTGCTGTCCATTCAAGGTGTCTCGCGCACCTTCGTCAGCCCCAAGGGGCAGGCCACGCAGGCCCTGCTGCCCGTCGATTTCGATGTGCAGGAGAACGATTTCGTGACCATCCTCGGCCCCTCGGGCTGCGGCAAGTCCACCATGCTGCGTATCGTGGCGGGGCTGGACTATCCCACCTCGGGCCGTGTGCTGCTGGGCAGCCGCCCCGTCGAGGGCCCGGGCGCCGACCGGGGCATGGTGTTCCAGAGCTATACGCTGTTCCCCTGGCTCACGATCGAGCAGAACATACGCTTCGGCCTGCGCGAGCGTGGCATGCCCGAGGCGCAGCAAAAGGAGCGCGCGCAGTACTTCATCGCCAAGGTGGGGTTGCGCGGCTTCGAGCACCATTTCCCCAAGCAGCTCTCGGGCGGCATGCAGCAGCGCACAGCCATTGCCCGCGCGCTGGCCAACGACCCCAAGATCCTGCTCATGGACGAGCCCTTCGGCGCGCTCGACAACCAGACCCGCGTGCTCATGCAGGAGCTGCTGCTGGGCATCTGGGAGGCCGAGCGCAAGACCGTTATGTTCGTGACGCACGACATCGACGAGGCCATCTTCATGGCCAACCGCGTGGCCGTGTTCAGCGCGCGCCCCGGGCGCATCAAGACCGAGATCGCCGTGGAGCTGCCGCACCCGCGCCACTACACCATCAAGACCTCGCCCGAGTTCATGGAGCTCAAGGCGCGCCTGACCGAGGAAATCCGCGCCGAATCCATGGCCGCGGAGGCCCACTGATACCGGACGCACGCCCCATGGCCACTGCCTCTCCTGTTCGCGCCAGCGCCAAGGCCGCACGCCCCGCCGTGCAGCCCGACACGTCGGCGCTCGCGCTGTACCAGCAGATCAAGGACCACATTGCGCGCAAGATCCAGGATGGCTCGTGGAAGGCCGGTGACCGCCTGCCCTCCGAGAACGACCTGGTGATGCAGTTCGGCATGTCGCGCATGACGGTGAACCGCGCGCTGCGCGAGCTGGCCGAGCAGGGGCGCATCGTGCGCGTGGCGGGCGTGGGCAGCTTCGTGGCCGAGGACAAACCCCAGTCCACGCTGCTGCAGATCGCCAACCTGGCGAGCGAGATCCGGCAGCGCGGGCACGACTACCGCTGCAAGGTGCTCACGGTGGAGCGCGTTTCGGCCACCATGGAGGTGGCGGCCGCGCTCGACATGCACACCGGCGAGTCCGTGTTCCATGCCGTGTGTGTGCACCTGGAGGACGGCGTGCCTGTGCAGCTCGAAGACCGCTATGTGAACCCGCGCGTCGTGCCCCAGTTCGCCAAGCAGGACTTCACGCAGCTGCAGCCTTCCGAATTCCTCGTGCGCAACGTGCCGTTCGACCAGGTGGAGCATGTGGTCGATGCCGTGCTGCCCACGGCGGAGCAGGCCCAGTTGCTGGAGATGGAACCGGCGCAGCCCTGCCTGCTGCTCACGCGGCGCACCTGGAGCCGGGGCGTGCCCGTGACCATGGTGCGCTGCCTGCACCCCGCATCGCGCTACCGCCTGGGCAGCCGCTTCCGCGCGGACGGCAACCCGGTGTTTGGATAAGGAACCCTGGCGGCCGCCTGGAGCGGCCCCGCATTTTTCGCTTGTACCAACTTGTATATACAGGACTGACCCTATGACCACTGCAACCCAAGCCTCCTCCGACACCCTGGTGCTGCGCCCTGGCCATGTGAGCCTGGCCGAGCTGCGCCGCCTGAGCGCCGGCGGCGTGCGCCTGGCGCTCGACCCTGCGGCGCTCGCGGGCATGCAGGCCGCCGAGGCCACGGTGCAGCGCATCGTTCAGGAAGACCAGGTGGTCTACGGCATCAACACCGGCTTCGGCAAGCTTGCGAGCACAAAAATAGCCCACGACCGCCTGGCCGAGCTGCAGCGCAACCTGGTGCTGTCGCACAGCGTGGGCACGGGCGAACCGCTGCCCGACGCCGTGGTGCGCATGGTGCTGGCCACCAAGGCCGTGAGCCTGGCGCGCGGCCACTCGGGCGTGCGTCCCGCGCTGGTTGATGCGCTGCTGGCCCTGGCCAACGCCGACGTGCTGCCCGTGATCCCGGCCAAGGGTTCTGTAGGCGCCTCGGGCGACCTCGCGCCGCTGGCCCACCTGGCCTGCGTGCTGATCGGCGAGGGCCAGGCCAAGGTCAAGGGCCAGATCGTTTCGGGCCGCGAGGCCATGGCGGCCGTGGGCCTGGCGCCTTTTGTTCTGGGTCCCAAGGAGGGGCTGGCGCTGCTCAACGGCACGCAGGTGTCGACGGCGCTGGCGCTGGCGGGCCTGTTCGGCGCCGAGAGCGTGTTCGCCGCCGGCCTCGTGTCGGGCGCG
>JASLFM010000368.1 GCA_030150585.1 Acidovorax sp. | reverse complement strand
GCAATGGTGCGCAGACTGCCTGTTGGCCTCTGCGCTTTTCGAATGCCGTCAGGCGACCCGGAGTGCTGCAATGGTGTCGAGGTAATTCACAACATCGTGCGCCGAGACTTCAGGGTTGGGCGTGTGGGCATAGATATGCGTGGTGCGCTCTTTGCGATCGAACCATATGGACTCACTGCGCTTCTGATCGGGCCTCTCGCGTGCAAGATAGACGATCGTGTCTGCGCCCTTGTCGTGATCACGGAGGACCGATTTGAGAATCGCCACAAAGCGGGGCATCGAACGGTTTACGCTCGCTGTATCGACCCAGCCCGGATGCATGGCGTAGAACTTCTGCTGCGAATACGCGGTTTTTTCCCTCCAGAAACTCATGGTCATACACTGCGCGCGCTTGGCCAGGCCGTAGGCGCGAGGGCCTACGTAACGCGCGGGTTCGGTGATGTTGAGATCATTGAGCACCATCTTGTGGTTGTACATGCCGCCGGAGGCCACTTCGATCACGGTGGCATCGTCCTTGAGTACGCGGCTCTCCAGAAGTCCCTTCACGAGGATGTGATGACTGAGGATATTGGTCACGAACGAGGTTTCCATCTTCTCCTCCGTCAGGATCATTTGGTGCTTCTGGATTCCGACATTGTTGACAAGAACGTCAAGCAAATAGCCTCTGGCCTTGATATCTTCGAGCAGTCGATATACGTCGCGCGTCTTGGAGAAGTCTGCAGTCAGCCAGGTGACGGGAATGGGCGAATTGACGCTTTGTGCAAATGCTTCGAGTTTCTTCGCGTCGCGCGCTACGCAGATGACACGAGCGCCGGCTTCCGCTGCCTGCCGAGCCGCGCTGGCGCCGATGCCCTCCGAGCCCCCTGTGACCAGCCAGGTCTGTCCGCTGAACTGGTTGGGGCGATTGCGCCAGAAGATGCTGCGCAGGTTGTAGCCGATAGCGCTGTAGCTCGGTGTAAAGCGCACATAGAACTTGATGAGTTTGGAGAGTGGAACTTTTGCCATTGTCCGCGTCGAGGTCTGGATGGTTTAAGCTCAGCCGTGCGATGGCTGCTGGATAGCGGCAAGCAAGGTCGCCCGGTCGTAATACTCGCGCCAGTGAGAGATTTTTTCGCCAGTGAACTCGAGAATTCCTACCGTGGGGACGAAGCGCGAGATGCCGTCGAGAATGATCTCGTCATTGCGTTCCACGAACAGCACACCGCCGGCGACGCCGATGGAGCGGATATGCAGCGTCACGCTCTTGTTGGGCTTTTCGGTCTTGCGAATGCGTTCGTAGAAATTCTCACGCCCCTTGCAGGGCTCCAGCATGACGGAGTGAAGAATGCCGTCCTCCGCCATCAGATCGGCGCATTGGCGCCAGTCCTTGCGTTCCCAGCCTTCCTTCATGGCCATGAAGGTCTGGACTTTCAGTTCGTCGAGTGATGTCGTCGCCATGGGTTGTCTTTCTTGCTGTGTTGATGTGCCGGTATGTGACACAGATGGTGTGCAAGCCCATTACATTCCGATAGTCCATCACATTCCAATTGAAGTGATCAGGTTTCCCAATGGATGAGAAGAAGTCAGCTGTTCTGGGTACGCAGAGTGCTAGCAAGATACTGCGGTTACTGAAAGCCGTCGCGGCTCATCATGCGCAGGGAATACGGTTGAAGGAATTGATCGAAGCGTCGAAGATCGACAAATCCACCGCGCACCGGTTGCTGGCTTGCCTGCTGGAAGAGGGCTTTGTGGAGCGCGTTGGCGAATCCAAGGTCTATCGGCTGGGTATAGAGCCTCTGCAGTGGGGTTTCTCGTCTGCCGGTATGGATGCGCTCTCGGAGCGCTTTCGCCCGATGCTGATGCGACTGGCCCGGATCTCCAACGACGCCGTGTTTCTGATGGTTCGCAGTGGCGACTATGTGGTATGCCTCAGCCGTGTCGAGGGCGATCACACTACGCGCGCCTATGTCGTTGAAGTCGGAATGCGAAGGCTGCTAGGCGCTAGCGCTGCGGGAATAGCCATCATGGCGCAATTGCCTGAGAGCGAAGTGGACGCCACGCTGCAAAGGCATGAGGCCGAGTATGCGCGTCAGCGGGTGGCGATTGCGGAGTTGCGCCGCCAGGTGAGTCGGGCGCGCGGCGTCGGATACTCAGAAACACGCAATGTGCGAATTGATGCAGACGGTGTGGGCTGCGCGTTCGCATTAACCGAAAACTACTGGGCTGGCATCAGTATCGCAGTAGCCAAGCACCGCTCGACACCGGAACGGTTGAAGGAGTTGGCGACACTGCTGCTCAAGGAGGTTGCGCAAGTGCGGGCGGCATAACCCACCATTGCTCCTAAAAAAAGGAACCTTCGGCCTCCCCACCAAGAGCCGAAGGAGCAAATCGATCACGAGCGCTGGTTTTGCTTAGAAGCGATGCCGCACGCCAAGACTGATGCCTGATTGGCTTTTTGAGTCCGCTGCCAGAGTGCTGAGCGCTGCAAAGTTCAGACCCGCATTGCGCGAATAGGCAGCCGCAGCGTACAGATCGGTTCTCTTGGAAAGCGCATAGATGCCCTGCAGGGTGAGCTGGCGCGTTATCGGTTGATTCCCGACGCCATTGCGTGTTTTCACGTTGTCCTGGTAGTAGGCAACGCTGAGCGAGAAGGGGTTGGCGAACTGGTAATTCACACCCAGCCACCAGAAGTCATCACGCAATGCGGTGACGCCCGTGTCGCTCTTGTTTTGCCCCCAGCGATAGCCTGCCGAGAGGCGCAGTGCGGGGTTGAGCTGGTACGCAGCTGCGGCTGCCAGTTTGCGTGACCGTGAGTGCGCACCGTTCACGTCGGCGCCATTCTGTTGGTCCGCGACGATGGTGGCGTTCCAGCCGTTTTGCACATAGCTGACGAAGCCGCCGTATGCGGCATTGGCTGATCTGGACGAAGTCTGCTCGCCGAATGCATAGTGCGCCTGCGCCTGCAGTCCGGCCATGTTGAAGCGGTACTTGATCGAGTTGTCATTGCGAAGATTGCCCAGCAGCGGGCTGAACGGTTCATAGGCTCCGGAGTAAGCCAGCGGTGCGATGAAAAGCAATGCATCGAAGATCGACGTGTACTGGCGCCCCAGCGTGACCCGATGCTCCTTGGTCTCCAGGCCCACGAAAGAGCCGCGATTGAAGAAGCGGGCGGCATCAGCCGGAGTGCCGGTATCGGAGTTGAATCCATGCTCCAGCGTGAAAATGGCCTTGAGACCGTTTCCGAGATCTTCCGAACCTCTGAATCCCACACGTGGCCCCTGCAATCCCGAGTTGCCCATGCGCAGCAGATTGGCTTTGCCGCCGCCCTCCTTGGGCTGGTTGTTCACATACTCCAGGTTGGTGTCGATGATCCCGTAGATCGTCAACTGTGACTGTGCCGCCGTATAAGTGGAAAACGTCAGGGCGAGCATTGCCAACATCCGCGAAGGGATGGCTTTTTTCATGAATTGTCTCCTCTGGTTGGGTGTGTTCAGTCGCGGCTTACATTTCAACGCCGCTGTCTTTGATGAGGCTTGCCCAGCGGTTCTTCTCCAGTACAAGCTGTTTTTGGAAATCCGCTGTGGAAAGTCCTCCTGCTACGTAGCCCAGCTCCTTGAGGCGTGGCTGTACGTCGGGCATATTCATGACCTTGATCGATGCGTCATGAAGCTTCCTGATGATCTCGATAGGTGTTCCTTTGGGCGCGAAGAAACCTGCCCAGGTGGGTAGCTCGAATCCCGAGAGACCTTGTTCCTTGAGGGTGGGAACGTCAGGCGTGAGCGGTGTGCGTTCGAGACCGGTCACGCCAATCAGGCGGATTTTTCCCGTGGAGAGCATGGGTCCGAGCGTCACAAGATCGAGAATGGTGGATGTGATTTCACCCGCCATGAGCGCCAGCGTGACCTGGGACGAGCCCTTGTACGGCACATGTACCATGTCGAGCTGAGCCGACTTGTTCAGGTGATTGCCGAGGATGTGGGAGGTGGAGCCATTGCCGATCGAGCCATACATGTGCTGGTTGGGGTTGGCCTTGACATCCTTGGTCAGTTCGGCGATGTTGGTGGCCGCCGTACGCTGAGTGCTTACGGCGATCCACAGCGGGCTCTTGACCAGATCAACAATTGGAAGTAAATCGTTGAAAGGGTCGTAGGGCAATTTTTTGAACAGATAGTAGGTCTGGATCAGTAGAGGAATCGTCAGCAGGATGGTGCTGCCGTCGGGCTTTGATTTCGCTACGAAGTCCGTGCCGATCGTGGTGCTGCCGCCTGGCTTGTTTTCGACAATGATGTTGCGATCTAGTTCGATAGCAAGCTTGTCCGCAAAGAGTCGTCCAAGCACGTCACCGCCACCGCCCGGAGCGAATGGAACGACCAAGCGCATCAAGCCCGCACTGTTGCTGCCGCCGGGGGCGGCGCGGGCAAGCGCGCTAGAACTAAGGAGCGAGATCAGTCCCGCATTGGTGATGTATCGGTTGAATTGCCTGCGATTGAATCTCGGCATTTTCTGTCTCCAGCTCTAAGTTGTTTGAGGCGTGCACTGCAGTGACCGAAATTTAGGTCTTGGTGCGCTATACCTCTCCGAAAAGCGCGCATTTTTCTCAAGCTGTGAGATTCGATTTGGGCAACTACCTACGCCATCTGCGTCAGTAAAAAACGCTGCACATGGCAGCGTTTTTGGCGTTCTACCCTCATTGTCTTCTTGGAAGTTTTGATGGCTGCTATCAGGCTGCTTGTCTGCGTCGATCGGCGGCCAGCGTGCGCAGATCACGCTTGAGCACCTTGCCGACAGGATTGTGCGGTAGGAAGAGGCGAAGCACCTCGAGGCTTCGCCGGTGGGCTCGGCCGGTTCAACGAGCCGGGTTCGAAGAAGGGCCCCGTGCGAGATGCTGCAGCAACTCGCGGGTAGTCTGTTCCGTCTGCACGGAGCGCTCCAGCGGTGCCCGGCAGAGGCCTGCCGCCTGGTAATTGGCGTTTTCGTACAGTTCAGCCGTTGCAGGAAAGCACTCCAGCAACGCTGTCAGGGCAGGGTCTGCCGCCTGCCGTTGCAATTCGGCAAGGATGCTGACAACCAGACGCTGATATTGGCCAGGGTCTGGTGCCGAGGCGCCTTGTTCCAGTTTTTCGAGCAGGGCGGCCAGGCTGGCGAGTTGGTTCAATGTGGCTGGCAGTCGAACCACGCGGATCGTTGCGTTGCTGGATGAACTCATGTTGTGGGGGGCAGGATGACGCTGTCTGCCAGATGCATGCGTGGTGCGAGATTTCAAGAGGGGTGAAAGCGCGGGAGCGGGCCTCTTGAAATTCACAGGGGCGCTCCTATGTTGTCGACGGTCGGCACCAAGTCTTTGCCGGCGAACAACTCTGAACGGAGATCAAGCCATGTTCACTTCATTGCTTAACCATCCGAACAGTCTGTTCGGACAGTTTGACCGCTTGCAGCGCGAGCTCGACGACGTGCTCTTCGGCATGTCTGCCTTGCCCAGCAGCATCCGCTCGGTAGCATCCGGCACCCAGCCCCAGCTCAATGTCGGCCGTACGCCCCGGAGCATCGAGATCTATGCGTTCGCGCCCGGATTGGACGCCGGCAAGATCGATGTCATTCTGGATCGCGGGGTGCTGCGCCTGTCCGGAGAGCGCGTGCCCCCCAAGGGCGGTGCGGAGCAGCAACGCATCTACGCTCGGGAGCGCCCCACAGGGCGCTTCGACCGCTCCGTGGCCTTGCCGGACGACATCGATCCAGACCATATCACGGCGACCTATCGGGATGGCGTGCTGCAGGTCAGCATTGCTCGCCGCGAATCTGCACAACCCAAGCGCATCAACATCCAGTGAGCGTGGACAGGAGGCCGATCATGAGCAAGGAAATCACTCGAAACGAGAAGCTTCAGACCCCTGCGGACGACGTTGCCGAACGGGCCGTAGCCCCCCTGGTAGACGTCTTTGAAGACGAGTCTGGCATCACGGTGCTGGCCGACATGCCCGGTGTGCCCCGCGAGCAACTGGAGTTGCGTGTCGAAGGGGATGCGCTGCATATCGAAGGCCGGGTGCAGCCGCAGACGCCCGAGGGCCTTGAAGCCACCTACGCGGAACTGCGTGTTCCGCGCTATCGCCGCAGCTTCACGCTAAGCCGGGAGCTCGATAGCGCACATATCGACGCCAATCTGAAGGACGGAGTGCTGACGCTACGGATTCCCAAGCAGGCGCATGCCCAGCCCAGGCGCATTGCCGTTAGCGCCGGCTGAAGGAGGGGCCGAAGCCATGACCAAGGCTCGGGTACGAGCCGTCCCCGTGCGGGCTTGATGCTTGAGGGGCCATGGCGGCTGTGGCTTTCTTGAGCTGGAGGAGTTGATCGTGAATCAGTTAACGCGTTCAGTCTCGTTATCCCAAGCCTCACGCAGAACGCCGGCATTGAACGGCCCCCATCTGCAGGCCTATTTGCTTGCCCGCGAGACCATGAGGCGTTTGAAACAGTCTTCTCAGCCCTGCTTCGCGAGGGATTGGCGCCCGACGCTCCATTCGCCAGCGCTTGCCGACCCGCCGCAGCACGATCCGTCGCAGGCCATCCGTGCGTGATGGAACCTCAGCGGGCTTGAGCAGCCACGGTTTTGCAGTGCTCCGCGCCCATCTGCGCCCGGGAGTTCGGTCCGCTGCCTTCAGCAGGTGGCGGCTTGCGCTGGCGAATGGTGCAAGCGTGCCGAGGTATCCGCTGGCACTGCCGCAACGGTGTGCCAAGCATCGTTGCGCCAGCACTCGAACCCCGGCGAGGCAAAGCGCCAGAGATGCAGCCAGCCGTTGGCGACGAGCTGCCGCACTGCGACATGCCTGTCCAGGATGGTGTCAATAGCCTGGCGTGGTGCGTCGATGAGCACGGTAAGCCGCTGCGGCTCATGGATCCAGCGCTCTCCATCGTGCAAGGACTGCCGCGACAGCCCAATGCGCAGATCGCCGCCATTGCCCTCGAACACGCCCAGCGTGCCGCCCACCACGTTGTGCAGCAGCTTGTTGCCGCTGCCCAGGCGGTCGGGGTCGCAGCTCGACGCGTGGTACTGCCAGTTGATCCAATGCGTCACCAGCATGGGGGCTGTCATCAGCTGCTCCAGCAGTTGGCCTTCGGGATCATGGCGCGCGTCGTAGTCATGCAGAAAAACGCGCCCCTCGAGGACCACCCCGCGGCTGCGATGGCGGGGCGCGATGATAAAGGCCGCATTGCTGGCCAGGCCCCACTCTGGCCGGGTCTGGGCGCCGTCGTTGGCCCGACGCCGCAGCGCCGCCAGCAGGTCGGCAGGGCTGGCAAGAGGGTCCAGCCCCAAACGCGGCGCACGCTCGCGGCGGACTTGGTCGCAGGCCTGCTGCAGCGCGGGCTGCAAACGCTCCCAATGCGCTCGGGCCTCCGGTGGCAGCAGGTCGATGTCAAAGGCCTCGATCTCGTCGGTCGTGGTGTTGTGCAGTGCAGCCATGAAGGCCGTGCGCTCCGGGATCAAGATGCCATGCTGCGCCAGGTCCGCACGCAAGCCGGGTTCGTTCAATAGCAAGGCCAGGCTGCGGGCGTTCACTTCGCCGCTCTGGCCGCCGCAGGCGCCGCAGTCGAGCGCTGCTGCCTGGGCATTGTTGGCCGTCTGGCTACCATGCCCCACCAGCAGCACCAGGGGGGCCATACCTTGCGTCAGACCCATGGACTTCAGGACGCGGGCCGCGAGGTCCAGCTTGCTTGCAGCGTCCAAGCCCAGCAAATGGGGGCGGCAGATCGGGCGATACCGGGCCGGCAGCCCGGCTTGGTCGTCCCTGGGGCGGCCTTGGCGATGGGGTCTCAACCATTGCCCGAGTCGGCCCAGATAGCCCAGCCCGGCGGCCTCCACGAAGGAAAAGGCCGCACCGGGCCAGCGTCCGAGTTCGCGCCATTGTTGTGTCTGGGCGAGCCGCCGCTCGCGGGCCTGTGCGATCAGGTGCAGCGGCGCCCCGCCCATGTCGCTTTCGGCCGTCCCGGGCACGTGGATCCCATCGCCCGCCTCGAGGGCCGGCAGCAGCAGCCCAGGCAGTTGAGGTCGACGCGCCATGGTGCCGAGGGGTGTGTAGGCGATGGGCAGGCCGAAAAAACCGGCCACGCCCAGTGTCTGGATGCCGGGCCTGGCAGCCTCGAGCGCACGGCGCAGGGGCTCGCTGCGCACGTCGATGCAGAAAGCTGCCTGCACATCGACCGGCGCCGTGGCGGCAGGCACGGAGGCAACGCCGAGCAAACGTTGAGACAGGCGACGCTGGTAGCCGATGTCCAGTGCCAGTTGCCAGACCTCATCGACCAGCAGCTTCGCCTCCGTCGCTTCCAGCACCTCTGCCGAGCCCCGCCAGGCCGACTGCACCGCTGCCAGCGCTTGCCGGGTGTCGGCCTCGTCGGCGCACTCGAGCAGCAGCACGCCCCAGGCCAGACGGATGGCGAGAAGATCCCGCAGATGAGGGTCCTGCCGGTTCTGCAACTGGGCCTGCCAGCCGAGATAAGCGCACCAGGAGGCCCAGCCTTGCACGGTCAGCAGCACTGCTTCCAGATAGTCGGCCCAGCAGGACGGCGGCAGTGCCAGTCGCTGCATCACCCAGCGCTCCGCCTCCTGCGCCGTCGCTGGCAGTGCGCCCAGAGCGCGGTGCAGCCGGGGAAGGCCCATCAACAGGCCGATGCCATGGTCGTGCTGCAGGGTGTCACGCCAGAATGCGTAGAGCCCTTGGGTGCGCCGAGGCTGCCAGTCGGCCTGCTGCTCGTCGAAGTAGGCGGCGCAGGTCTGGCTCACCTGGTGGGTCAGGGCCTCACGCCAGGATAGGCGGGTCTGGCGATCGGGGTTTTGGTCCAGCGTGTCGATCAGCAGCGGCAACTGCGCGAGCCTTGTGGGGTTTTCGAGCATGGCCACGCAGTCGCCCGCTTGCAGGCCGGCCGCCCGGGCATCGGGCAGTTGGCGGATGGCCTGCTCCAAATCGGAGCCTTCGATGCGCCCTGCGTGCCAGGCTTCGAGCTGCCGGCTGCGGGGCGGGAACACCTGAATGCCCGCCAGCACCGCCATGCGGGCCGCAACGCGCCGCAGTGGCATGCCAATGCGGGACCAATGGGGGTTGACTGCGATGGCGCGATCCAGTGGCCAGGCGGGGGCGATGGATGTGCAGGCCTGGCGGCATGCCAGGTCGATCTGTCCGGCCAGTGCTTGATCGGCGGCCGGGTGGCTGGGCAAGTAGGGCATGGGAGTCTCCGTAAGGTGATGTCAGTGCGCCGGCCCGGGCAGGGCCGCAGCATCCGCGGGCTGCGACCGGGCGGGGCGCGCCCAGCGCGCAGGCCACAGGCGTAGCGCCAGACGCGTGTAGGCTTCGTCGAGGTAGAAGCCTGCGTAGCTCCAGCGTCTCCAGCCGTCGAACGCACCAGGCTTGCGCTGCAGCACCGCGAGCCCGCCATGGAGGAAGGCCAGTCCGAGCAGCGCGACGATACCCAGGGCGTCGCTCGGGTTGTCTCTCAGACCCAGGGGCAGGGCGTGGGCCAGTGCTGCTGCGGTGGTGAGGCCGGCCATCGCCAGCAGGCCGGCGCCTGCCAGGCGCCAGCGCAGTGCATGCCCGTCCGCACCGCCGGGCAGCCACAGCAGCGGTGCCCAGGCCAGGCCCAGCATGCCGCTCCACCACCATGGCCAGCCGCCGAGCCCCGCATATACGGCCAGCGATTCCACCAGTACAACGGTCGCAATTGCCACCGCAGGTGCCAGCGCGAGGCTTGCCCACGAGGGTGCAGCGGCGCGGTAATAGGCCTGCAGTCTTCGCTCGCGTACCACTCCGGAGGCTGCAAGAAAGGCCTGCGCCTTGTACAGCGAATGCCCCAGCAGATGCAGGGCTGCCAGGCTGTACAGGCCCAGCCCGCATTCAAGCAGCATGAAGCCCATCTGCGCCACGGTGGACCAGGCCAGGCGGACCTTGATGCTGACCCGCGTCAGCATCACCAGGCCCGCGAGCAGCGCCGTGCCCAGGCCCAGCCCCAGCAGCAGCACGCGTGCCGGAACAGCGGCATCGAGCAGCGGGGCAAAGCGGATCAGCACAAAGCCACCGAGGTTGACCACGCCAGCATGCAGCAGGGCCGAGACCGGCGTCGGGGCTTCCATGACCTGGGTGAGCCAGCCATGGACAGGCATCAGCGCGCTGCGCAGGACCACGGCCAAGACCAGCGCCAAGGCACTCAGTTGCAGCCCGGGTGTCATGCCCCTGGTTGCCACCTCTGCACCTAAAGCGGACAGCGAGGCCGTGCCCGACTCCCGCCAGGCCATCGTCGCAGCGAATACCAGCAGGCCGTCGGCGAGCAGATCGGCCAGGCGCTTCTTGTGCGTGGCAAGCCGTGCAAAGGGTCGATCCGCGTAAAAGCACAGCAGTGGCTGCAGGGCCCGGCCCGCGAGGGACCAGGCCGCGATCAGCAGCAGCCAGTGATCGGCCAGCAGCAGCGTCTGAACGGCGGCCAGCACTGCCGCCAGCGCCGACATGTAGCGGTGCTGAGACGGTTCGCCCTCCAGGTATCGAGCGGAAAACGCCATGATGACGGTGCCCAAGCCCTGCACCAGCAGGGCCAGCAGCGAGCCCAGCGGCGTGGCTCGGCACCAGCCGTCCAGCAGGAGCAGATCGGGCTGCTGCAGGGCGCTGAGCAAGGCTGCAGCGCAAGCCAGTCCCGAGAGCGCCAGTTGGGTCCGCCAGAGGGGTCGGGGCCCGGCGGCCGGGCGCCAGGCCAGCAGCATCGCAACTGCCATCAGCGCCGTTGGTGCGCCGATACCGAGGGCGCGCAGCATATCCAGAGTCATCGCGTGTTTCCTGTGTGGGTCAGACAGGAGCGATGGTCCACCTCTTTTGTTGTTCTGTAAAATTCATAGAAACAAACGTTTTGACAATTAAAATAGAACAATGAGGCTGGAGCAACTGAATTTTCACCACCTGTTCTACTTCTGGCGGGTGGCCAAGCTCGGGCATCTCACGCAGGCCGCGCAAGAATTGCACACGTCCCAGTCAGCGGTTTCGGCCCAGATCCGCCAGCTGGAGGAGCGCCTGGGCGAAGCGCTGTTCACGCGCGAAGGCCGTCGCTTGCAGCTGACCAGCACTGGGCAGCTGGTGCTGGCCTATGCAGAGAACATCTTCGGGCTGGGGCAGGAAATGCTCGGGCGGCTCCAGGGGCGCAGCGAAGGCAAGACCCGGCTGCGCATCGGCAGCGTCGCGACCTTGTCCCGCAACTACCAGGAAAACCGGATCCGGCCGTTGCTGTCGGACCCCAGCTTGGTGCTGACGCTGGAGTCAGGCCTGTTGCAAGACCTGCTGGCGCGGCTGGCGCAGCACCAGCTCGATGTGGTGTTGGCCAACGAGACCCCCCCGGTGGACCCGGCACAAGCCTTGCACTGTCGTTTCCTGGGTAGCCAGGCGGTGTCGCTGGTGGGTGCGGCTGACCGCTGGTCGCCGCTGAGCCTGCGCATTCCGGAGGATTTGGACGGGCTGGACATGGCGCTGCCAGGGCCACGGCACGCGATCCGTGCGCAATTCGACGCACTGTGCTTGAGCGCCGGCGTAAGCCCGCGGCTGCGCGCCGAGGTGGACGACATGGCCATGCTGCGCCTGATCGCCCGCGACAGCGGTTGGCTGACGCTGCTGCCCGAGGTGGTCGTGCAGGATGA
>JASLFM010000347.1 GCA_030150585.1 Acidovorax sp. | reverse complement strand
ATAGTCGGCTCTGAAGAACCCTCCAGAGCCGTCAGGCCCAAGGGTTTTACGCCGATGGAGGCGTGCCTGGATTGCCAGATTTCGCTAGTCTGAGCACCGGTTTCTTGCAATATCCGAGCATGCGTACACGCCGTCCAGCGGTCGAGAGCCGCCCCGCCGAAGACCTGTTCCGCTCGCGCCTGGAGAATCAGATCGACCTGCGCCATCCGCTGGTGCAGTTAGCCGGGAAGATGCCGTGGTCGGCGCTGGAACAGGCGTTGGGCCCGAGCCTGCCGGCCGATCCGGTGCGCGGTGGCCGCCCGGCGTTGCCGATCCGGCTGATGGCGGGGCTGCTGTATCTCAAGCACGCCTACGATCTGTCCGACGAAGCGGTCTGTGCGCGCTGGCTGGAGAATCCGTACTGGCAGTTCTTCACCGGCGAGGTGTTCTTCCAGACCCGGCTGCCGTGCGATCCCAGTTCGCTGGTGCGCTGGCGCCAGCGGCTGGGCGAGGCGGGGATAGAGGAACTGCTGGCGCAGACGATCAACGCGGCCAAGGCGATGAAGGCCATCGATGCGCGCGAGTTGTCGCGGGTGATCGTGGACAGCACGGTGCAGGAGAAGGCCATCGCCCATCCCACCGACAGCCGGCTGCTGGAGGTGGCGCGCAGGAAGCTGGTGCTGTTGTGCAAACGGCATGGCCTGAAGCTGCGTCAAAGCTACGAGCGCGAAGGACCGGGGCTGAGCCGGCAGGCCGGTCGCTACGCCCATGCCAGGCAGTTCAAGCGGATGCGCCGAGTGCTGCGTCGGCAGCGCACGGTGCTGGGGCGGGTGATCCGGGACATGGGGCGCAAGCTGGAAACCCTGGACGAACTTGCCCAGCAGTCGATGCGGTTATGGCTGGAGCGCGCCGAGCGGATCTGGCGCCAGCGTCCGAAGGACAAGCACAAGCTGTATGCCCTGCATGCCCCGGAAGTGGAATGCATCGGCAAGGGCAAGGCGCGCAAGCCGTACGAGTTCGGGGTAAAGGTGGGCATCGCGGTGACGGCGACCAAGGGCTTGATCGTGGGCGCGCGCAGCTTCCCGGGCAATCCCTATGACGGCGACACGCTGGCCGAGCAACTCGAGCAGGCGCGCACGCTGATGCAGGACACCGGCACGGCGCCCAAGGTGGCGATCGTGGACCTGGGCTACCGCGGCCGCGAGGTGACGGGCCTGCAGGTCCTGCATCGGGGCAAGGCCAAGTCGCTGACACGGCGGCAGTGGCGCTGGATCAAGCGCCGGCAGGCGGTGGAGCCGGTGATCGGGCACCTGAAACAGGAGCACCGGCTGGATCGCTGCTGGCTCAAAGGTGCGCCAGGAGACGCCTTGAACGTGATCGGCGCAGCCGCCGGCTACAACCTGCGCTGGCTGATGCGCCAGATCGCGCTTTTGCGTGCCTGGCTCCAGGCCATCATGCGGATCATGGTGGTGGAGCCATCAGAAATCGTGGGTGCTGTGGTTCGCTGAAAAGCGATTATTCAGAGCCGACTCTATAGATGAGAAGTAAGCATCGGGAATGCTCACTCTCCTCGAAGCTCATCGGCGGCCAGCGGACGAGCGGCCCAGATGCCCGGTGACGAACTGCGCCTCGCCAAGCGCCACCGGCCCATCGGGCACGTCCAGCCACTTCACCAGCTTGGAGCCTTCGGCCATCGCCATCACCAGTTCCTCGCGGTCTAGTAGCGCAGATTCCCATTCGGCCAGCCGACTTGCCGATGGCGTGGAAGGCTTCAGGCATTTCGTGCCTGCGCTCGTGGATACCGTTGCCGCCGGTCTGGTGTAGGGGCTGGCCCTCGGCGGCGGCGCAGGCGATGGCCGCCTTCAATTCGGGCAGCAGACATGCTCCGGCTGGGCCGCGCACCGAACGTCCTGACTACGATCCACTAGCAGACCGCACGTGTCGCGCACGAAAGTGGTCACGTGCAGGTCGACCCGACCGTTGGCCTTCACGCCATCCAGCACCATGCGCTCGCGCTCGAAGGACTCGCCCAAGATCTTGCATCGTGCGGGTCTGTTCCTCCTTCGGCTGCCACAAGGCGTACACCGAACGCACGCCGTCCACCAATCCGCCCGTGCCGCGAATCGCCTCTCGGGCCCGCTCCGGTGTGGTGGCATCGCGCTTGGCGAAGTGGTGCGACACGATCACCGCCGCACTGGTGCGGGCCACCAGCGCCGCCAAGCGTGAGCAGACGAACGGCGCGTTTTCCGGCACCTTGAGGTCGAGCGCGCACAGCGGTTGCAGGGGATCGAACACTACCAGCCGCAGTCCAGTCATCGCCCAGAGCTGCCGTTCCAGTTCCAGCCATGCCGCCGTGGTCGACGGGCCGCGCGTGGCCGTGTCGGGCGCGAACAGCGGCTGCGCACCACCGGCATCGGGCAGCGGCAGCACGTAGAGCCGGTCGGGAATCGCGCCCAAGGCACTCAGGCGGTTGTGAACTTCGATGGCGTCGTCCTCGGCGGTGAGATATATGGACGCCGTGCCCCGCCAGCGCGCCGCCGAACACGTTGGCCGCGTTGGCCGATGTGCCGTCGAAAGCCGCGACCTCGCGCGCCAGCGCCAGCAGCAGGAAGGACTTACCGACGCCGCCCGCTGCGGCCACCAGTGCGGCCTGCGCCTGCGGGAACACACCCTCGACCAGCCAGCGCCGGGCCTGTGGCAGGCCGGTGAAGCGATCCAGCGCGCGCCACTGTGAGATGTCGGCCTCCAAAAGACGGCTCTGAGCCGAAAAATGGCCCAAAATGCCGATTTGGCGGCCGAATGGCGAGGAGGCATCCGCAAGCCCATCGGCCAGAACCTCGCGCCACGCGGGGATTCTGGACAAGAAAAAGGGCCCGGAGATCATCCGAGCCCTTTGATTTGGTGGAGGCGGCGGGAATTGAACCCGCGTCCGAAGGCACTCCGCGCCAGGCGCTACATGCTTGTCACGCTGTTCGGTCTCGTCCGGCGGCAACACAACGTGCGAGGCGCACCGCCGGACCAGCCTCTTGGATTTGACCCGCGGCCGAAAGGCGCCGGCGCGGGCGATCCCGTGTTAGTGACCCTACATCCACGAGCACGGGCACAAGTGGGTTCGGGGCTAGGCCTTAAGCGGCCAGAGCGTAGACGTCGTCGTTCGCGTCTAGTTTTTTGCCATCGGATTAACGAGGAAGATGACGCCCTCGGCATGCTCCCAGCTACTTCGCATCCCCCGTCGAAACCATGTCGCCCC
>JASLFM010000342.1 GCA_030150585.1 Acidovorax sp. | reverse complement strand
GCCTCGGGCATCTTGAATTTCCCGGAGGCCTTGTCGTAGCCCCAGCTGCCGGGCGCCGGGTGCTGCGGCTCGCCGGGCAGCAGGTTGGTGTTGACCGGCTTGCCGGGAGGCGCGTCCGGCGCGTTGAGGTTGGCACCGCTGCGCGGCGCCTGGGCGAAGGCGCTGCCGGCGAGCGCGGCGGCGGCCAGCAGGGCGGGGAGGGCGTGTTTCATGGGCTTTGTCTCCTATCGGTTCCGGTTCTTCAGAAAGCGTGGCGCATGCCGAACTGCACGCCCTGCGGGTTCTCGCCGGACAGGGGCGTCGCCGCGCCCCAGGACAGCGGGTAGCGCACGGCGGAGTTCTGCTTGTGGCGCACGGTCCCGTAGTTCGCGTAAAGCGTGGTGCGCTTGGACAGGTTGTGCATGTAGCCCACGAGCAGGCCCGTGGCGCTGGTCAGCGCCTGGTTGTTGCCGTCGTTGCGGCGCACCACGGTCACGTGGATGCGGTTGCGGTCGTCGAGGTTGAAGCGCCCGCCCAGCGCGAACGAGTTGCCCTTGGAGTTGAAGTCCACATAGGGCGGATAGGCGTAATAGCCCGAGTAGTGGTGCAGCACGGCCGTGAGGTCGTGCGCGCCCAGGCGGTAGACGGCCGAGAGGTAGGTGTCGGTGGACGACTCCATCTTCGATGCGTCGCGAATGTTGACCTGGTTCTTGCGGTCGCTCGCCAGGCCCACGTAGAGCGGGCCGTTGCGGTAGTCCACGCCCAGGCTGGTGACGCGGCCGTTGCTCGTGCCGTCTTCCTTGCCCGCCGTGACCGTGCCCTTGAACTGGAAGCCCCCCACACGCGGCGAGTTGTAGGCCACGGCGTTGCTCTCGCGCCAGGGCGCGTAGAACACCATCACGTTGCTGATCATGCTGTAGTCGGCACTGAAGCTCGGATCGGCGTAGCCGTACATCCAGTAGGAGCTGAGGTTCAGGCGGCCCAGGCTCACGTCGCCCCAGTCCGGGTGCGCGAGCTGCACATAGGTCTCGCGCGGCGTGCCCAGTGCCCCCGTGTCGGCGGTGAAAGTGATCTCGTGCACGGCGCGCGCGCGCAGGCCGCCGCCCAGGTCTTCGTCGGCGCGGAACTGCAGGCGGCTCGTGTTGAGGCCGCCCGAGCTCACGCGCGTGATGCGGTGGCCGCCGGACTTGATCGACTCCAGGTTCACGTCGACGAAGCCCGAGAGCATGACCTGACCCCAGGCCGGTACCGCAGCCAGCACCGCGATGGCGGCCGATGCGCGGAAAGTTGTCTTGGTTCTCACGTTGTCTCCTCGTTATGGTGGTGTGGTCGGTGGTATGGGAATCAGAGGGTTCAGGTCACGGCCTTGCGGGCCATGAATTCGGGACGCTGCCAGGCCTGCGTGTCCATCACGCTCTTGAGCGCGGCGACCGCGTCCCACACGTCGCCATGGCTCAGGTACAGCGCGGCGAAGCCGAAGCGCAGGATGTCGGGCGCGCGGAAATCGCCGATCACGCCGCGCGCGATCAGCGCCTGCACGATGGCGTAGCCCTGCGGGTGGGTGAGCGACACCTGGCTGCCGCGCAGCGCCGGGTCGCGCGGCGTGGCCAGGCCGAAGCCGTGCCCGGCCAGCTCCTGGTCGACAAGGCGGATGAACAGCTCCGTAAGGGCCATGCTCTTGGCGCGCAGGGCCTGCATGTCCACGCCGTCGAACACCGTGAGCGCCGCCTCCAGCGAAATCAGGCCGAGCTGCGGCGCCGTACCCACGAGCATGCGGTCGATGCCGGGCGCGGGCTCGTAGCCGTGGGTAAACTCGAACGGCCGCGCGTGGCCGTGCCAGCCCGTGAGCGGCTGGCGCAGGCCCGCCTGGTGGCGCCGGGCTACGAAGGCGAACGACGGCGCACCCGGCCCGCCGTTGAGGTACTTGTAGCCGCAGCCCACGGCGAAGTCGACCTCGCAGGCATTCAGCGCGCACGGCATGGCGCCCGCCGTGTGCGCCAGGTCCCAGACCACGAGCGCACCCACCTCGTGCGCACGCCGCGTCACGGCAGCCATGTCGTAAGCCTGGCCGCTCTTGTAGTTGACGTGGGTGAGCGCGAGCACCGCCACGTCCTCGTTCAGCGCGGCCTTCACCTCCTCGGGCGCCACGGCGCGGAACTGCGTGCCCGTGATCTCGGCCACGCCCTGGGCCACGTAGGCGTCGGTCGGGAAGTTGCCGCGCTCGCCCAGCACCACCGTGCGGCCCGGCCGCATGCGCAGCGCCGCCACGAGCAGCTTGAACAGGTTGACCGAGGTGGAGTCGGCCACGATCACCTCGTCACCCTCGGCCCCCACGAGCTGGGCGATGCGTGCGCCCACGCGCTGCGGCGCGGGGTACCAGTCGGCATCGTTCCAGGAGCGGATCAGGCCCGTGGCCCATTCCTGCTCAATGGCGCGGTGCATGCGCGGCGGCACGGCGCGCGGCATCGCGCCCAGGGAGTTGCCGTCCAGGTAGATCACGCCCTCGGGCAGCTGAAACAGTTGGCGCACCGGCGCCAGCGGATCGGCCGCATCCAGCGCCGCGCAGTCTGCCTTGGACAGGGGTTTTCCCGGTGTGACATTGGCAACAACACTTGGAATACCAGAATTGATTTTTGTATTCATGATTCGTAGTCTATGCGGCAGCCCCGGGAAAATCTTTGCAATTTCGCCCCTCATTCGGGGCCCCAAGGTCTAGACATTCCCGTTCACCCACCCTTCCAGGAAATGCCATGCCCATCGCCCTCGACGCTACAGACAAGCTGCTGCTCAACGCCCTGCAGGGCGACGCGCGGCTCACCTCGTCCGAACTGGCCGAACGCGCCAACCTGTCGCAGTCCCCGTGCTGGCGGCGCATCAAGCGGCTGGAAGAGGCCGGCCTCATTGCCGGCTACAGCGCAAGGCTGGACCGGCGCGCGCTGGGCTGGGGCGTGATGGCCTTCGCCACCATCACGATCGACAGCCAGGACGAAACACTCTCGCTGGCCTTCGAGGCCACGGTGCGCGACATCCCTGAAGTGGTGATGTGCCACGGCGTCTCCGGCCCCGAGGACTTTGTGCTCGTGATCGTTGCCCAGGACCTGGACGCCTACTCCGCGCTCATGCAGCACAAGCTACGCCGCCTGCCCGGGGTCAAGCATGTGCGCACGAGCTTCTCGCTGCAGGAAGTGAAGGCCATGCAGGGCATGCCGATCCCGGCCTGAGCATTTATCGAGAAAACCGCACAATCCAGCTATTTTTTGCGATTGTTTGGTATACCAATCATGGCTCTAATTGCACCATGCATACATACCAGACAGCGCACTCCGCCAGCGACTGGCTGCGCACCGAAGATGCGCGGCTGCTGGCCGGCGCGGGCCGGTTCGTCGGAGACATCACGGTGGACGGCATGCTGCACGCGGCCTTCGTGCGCAGCCCCCATGCGCGGGCCACGGTGCGCAGCATCGACACGGGCGATGCGCTGGCACAGCCTGGCGTGTGCGCCGTGCTCGGCGCAGACGAGTTGGCCGCCCTGCCCCGGCCGCAGGTGAACACAGGCCTCTCGCCCATGGCGCTGCCGCGGGGCCCGCTGCTGGCCGGCGTGCAGGTGCATGCCGTGGGCTCGCCCGTGGCGCTGGTGCTGGCGCATAGCCGGGCGGCCGCGCAGGCCGCTGCCGAATACGTGTTCGTGGACTATGAGGAAGGCCCTCACGTGCCCGACTTCGGCACCAGCGATGCCCCCCCCGTGCACGCCGACCTGCCCGACGGCTGCGTGGCCCGGCTCGCCGCGCGCCACGGCAGCCTGCCCACGGCCCCCGCGAGCGCCGAGGTGCGCGTGGCACTGCCGCGCGTGGCGCCCGCGCCGCTGGAGCCCGGCGCGGCGCTCATGCAGTGGGACAGCGGCACCGGCAGCCTGCATGCCTGGCTTTCCACCCAGACCCCGTCACGCGCGCGCCAGGAGCTGGCCGCAGCTCTGAACCTGCCCACCGAGCGCGTGCGGGTGACGGCGCCCGACGTGGGCGGCGCCTTCGGCGGCAAGGCCTCGCTGCGGCCCGAGGATTTGATGCTCGCCCACGCGGCGCAGCGGCTGCAGGCCAGTGTGCGCTGGCAGGCCACGCGCTCGGAAGACCTGCTGGCCGCGCCGCACGGCCGCGCCTCGGCCCTGCAAGGGCGGCTCTGGCTCGATGCCGAGGGCCGCATGCAGGCCCTCGCCGCCGATCTGCGCTTCAGCCTGGGCCACTGGCTCACCTACAGCGCCGTGGTGCCCGCGCGCAACGCCCTGCGCATCCTGCCCGGCCCCTACCGCATCGGCAACGTCGACGCGACAAGCCAGGCCACCCTGTCCAACGCCGCCGCCGTGGGCATCTACCGCGGCGCGGGCAGGCCCGAGGCGGCGATCCTGCTCGAACGCCTGGCCGACGAAGCCGCGCGGCGCGCAGGCATCGACCCGCTGGAGCTGCGCCGCCGCAACGTGTGGGCCCGTGACGAACTGCCGCGCGACCTGCCCAACGGCCAGCGGCTGGACAGTGCCGACCTGCCGGGCCTGCTGGACCGTGCCGCCACGCTGTTCGACTATCCGGGCCGGCGCGCGCAGCAGGCCGCCGCACGGGCGCGCGGCGAGGCCGTTGGCCTGGGCATCGGCCTGTACGTGGAGCCCTGCGGGCAGGGCGGCGAGAGCGTGCGCCTCACCGCCCTGCCCGATGGGCGCTACGAGCTTGCCACCGGCGCCACCGCGCAAGGCCAGGCGCGCGAGACCAGCTATGCCCGCATCGCCGCCGAGGCGCTGGGCTGCAGTGCCGAACAGGTGCGC
>JASLFM010000334.1 GCA_030150585.1 Acidovorax sp. | reverse complement strand
ATGGCCAGTGCGCTGGCCAGGAAGGTGATGTGGATCAGCGTCTGCCACATGAGCACCTTGGTGTCGTAGTTGGCCGCGTTGATGAAGGTCTTGAGCAGGTGGATGGAGCTGATGCCGATGATCGACAGGCCCAGCTTGACCTTGAGCACCGATGCGTTCACGTGGCCCAGCCATTCGGGCTGGTCGGGGTGGGCCTCCAGGCCCAGGCGGCTCACGAAGGTCTCGTAGCCGCCCACGATCACCATGATGAGCAGGTTGGAGATCATCACCACGTCGATCAGCGCGAGGACCACGAGCATGATCACGGTTTCGTTGAGCGAGGTGATCTGCGCCTCCGGCTTGTAGCCGATGCTGGTCACCAGCGCCTGCAGCGCTTCCTGGTGGCCGAATGCGGCCTCGACCAGATGCCACAGTTCCAGCAGGAAGTGCCACACATAGACGCCCTGCGCCGCGATGAGCCCCAGGTACAGGGGCAATTGCAGCCAACGGCTGGCAAAGATCAGCGAGGGCAGTGGGCGCATCGGAGAGCTGCTGCGGGTGGAGCCGGGGGAGGGGTTGGAGGGCATGGTGGTGTAGGGGTGGGCTTGAAAAAAGCGAGCGGCGATTGTAGGGGCCACCGATGACAGTCCGGCTTCCGGCCCCGGCCCGCCGCGAACGGACGTAGGGACAAACTCTGTAAGCTTCACGCCAGTCAGTGGCTTGTAAGTGCCACCACCGACAGTACCGCCGAATTTCATCTGACCCAGGAGACAACACCATGAGTGCGCCCACATCCGCGATCGAATCCGTGCTGGTGGAGAACCGCGTGTTCCCGCCCAGCGACGCCACAGTGAAGGCGGCCCGCGTGTCGGGCATGGCGGGCTACGAGGCACTGTGCGCCGAGGCCGAAAAGGACTTCGAGGGTTTCTGGGCACGCCTGGCGCGCGAAAACCTGCAGTGGTCCAAGCCTTTCACGCAGACGCTGGACGAGTCCAACGCCCCGTTCTACAAGTGGTTCACCGACGGTGAGCTCAACGCCAGCGCCAACTGCCTGGACCGCCACATCGGCACGTCGGTCGAAAACAAGACCGCTATCCTCTTCGAAGCCGATGACGGCACCGTCACGCAGGTCACCTACAAGGAGCTGCTGGCCCGGGTGAGCCAGTTCGCCAACGCGCTCAAGGCGCGCGGCGTGCAAAAGGGCGACCGCGTGCTCATCTACATGCCGATGACCGTCGAGGGCGTCGTGGCCATGCAGGCCTGCGCACGCATCGGCGCCACGCACAGCGTGGTGTTCGGTGGCTTCTCGGCCAAGGCGCTGCACGAGCGCACCATCGATGCGGGCGCCGTGGCCATCATCACGGCCAACTACCAGCTGCGCGGCGGCAAGGAGCTGCCGCTCAAGTCCATCGTCGACGAGGCTCTGGCCATGGGCGGCTGCGACAGCGTCAAGTCCGTTCTGGTGTACGAGCGCACACCCACGGCCTGGGGCCGCGTCGAAGGCCGTGACATCACCTTCACCGAGGCGCTGGCCGGCCAGAGCACCGAATGCGCGCCCGTGCCGGTGAACGCCGAGCACCCGCTGTTCATCCTCTACACCAGCGGCTCCACCGGCAAGCCCAAGGGCGTGCAGCATTCCACCGGCGGCTACATGCTGTGGGCGCGCCAGACCATGCTGTGGACCTTCGACCTGCAGCCTTCTGACGTGTTCTGGTGCACGGCCGACATTGGCTGGATCACAGGCCACAGCTACGTGGCCTACGGCCCGCTGGCGGCGGGCGCCACGCAGGTGGTGTTCGAGGGCGTGCCCACCTTCCCGCACGCGGGCCGGTTCTGGGAAATGATCGAGCGCCACAAGGTCTCGATCTTCTACACCGCGCCCACGGCCATCCGCTCGCTCATCAAGGCCGCGGACTCCGACGAGAAGGTGCACCCGAAGAACTGGAATCTCACCAGCCTGCGCGTGCTGGGCAGCGTGGGCGAGCCCATCAACCCCGAGGCCTGGATGTGGTACTACCGCCATGTGGGCGGGGAGCGCTGCCCCATTGTGGATACCTTCTGGCAGACCGAGAACGGCGGCCACGTCATCACCCCGCTGCCGGGCGCGACGCCGCTGGTGCCGGGCTCGTGCACGCTGCCGCTGCCGGGCATTGCTGCGGCCATCGTCGACGAGACGGGCAAGGACCTGCCCAACGGCGCGGGCGGCATGCTGGTCATCAAGCGCCCCTGGCCATCCATGATCCGCACCATCTGGGGCGATCCCGAGCGCTTCAAGAAGAGCTATTTCCCCGAGGAAATGGGGGGCAAGATTTACCTGGCTGGCGACGGCGCGGTGCGCAGCGAGGACCGTGGCTACTTCCGTATCACGGGCCGCATCGACGACGTGCTCAACGTTTCGGGCCACCGCATGGGCACGATGGAGATCGAGTCCGCCTTGGTCGCCAAGACCGACCTGGTGGCCGAGGCCGCCGTGGTGGGCCGCCCCGACGACCTCACGGGCGAGGCCATCTGCGCTTTCGTGGTCCTCAAGCGCCCCCGCCCCACGGGTGCTGAGGCGCAGCAGATCGCCAAGGAGCTGCGCGACTGGGTGGCGAAGGAGATCGGCCCCATCGCCAAGCCCAAGGACATCCGCTTCGGCGACAACCTGCCCAAGACGCGCAGTGGCAAGATCATGCGCCGCCTGCTGCGCAGCCTGGCCAAGGGTGAGCAGATCACGCAGGACACGAGCACGCTGGAAAATCCGGCAATTCTGGATCAGTTGGCCCAAACCAACTGATCCAGAAAGGGCGCCGAAAGGCGCCCGGCGCGCAGCGCTTGCCGGATTTGTGGCCACTCATATCACACAGCGATGTGATGTGGACACAAAACCCCGCCCCGCCACCCCCATAAAAAAACCGCAGCGGTGCGAGCCGCTGCGGTTTTTTTGTTGGAGGAGGGCCGCTTACTTGAGCGACAGCACCCAGGCCGCCAGCTTCTTGGCCTCGGCGTCGTTCACCTGGGTGTTGGCTGGCATGGGCACGGGGCCCCACACGCCGGAGCCGCCCTTGATGATCTTGGCTGCAAGCTTGTCTACGGCGTCCTTCTGGCCAGCGTACTTGGCGGCCACGTCCTTGTAGGCCGGGCCGACCAGCTTCTTGTCGACGGCGTGGCAGGCCATGCAATTCTTGGCCGTTGCCAGAGCCTGGTCCGCCATTGCGGGGGCCGCTACTGCCATGGCCATGGCGAGTGTGATCAGGGTACGGTTCATCGCAGACTTTCCTGTGGTTGGGTTACATTATTCTCAATGAAATTGTAGTGGCCTGGGTTGACTTGGCGCTATGAAACAAAGGTTGTTTCGCCTACGGAGGCTGTTATGTACCTGCTGGGCCTCGCCCTTGTTTTGACGCTGCTTAAATATCTGGAAATCGGCCCGGTGGCCAACGTGTCCTGGTGGTGGATCATGGTGCCCTGGGGGTTGACGGCCCTGTGGTGGGCCTGGGCCGATTCCACGGGCTACACCAAGCGCCGCGAGGTCGAGAAGATCGAGCGGCGCAAGCAGGAACGCATCAACAAGCACAAGGAAGCCCTGGGTATGCGCCCGCGCAAGCCGCGCTGAACGGCTCTGAAGCCGCAAAAGCCCGTGGACGGAAAGCGTCCACGGGCTTTTTTGCTGGCGTCGGGCCGGATCAGTCCACCATGCCGTCGGTCAGCACGCCGCCGCCCAGCGCCTGGTACAGCGCCACGGCATCGCCCAGCAGCGCGCCGCGCGCGGCGACGCGGGCAGCGCGCGCCTGCAGCCACGACTGTTCGGCCGCCAGCGCCGCAGGCTGGGCGGTGTAGCCCTGGCGTAGCTGCACGCGCGTGAGGTCCCGCGTGGATTGGCTGGCCTTCTCGCTGTCCTCGGCCATCTGCAGGGCCTTGGCATCGGTGTCGAGCGCGTAGAGCGCGTTGGCCACATCCTGGAAGGCCGAGAGCACGGCACCGCGGTACCTGGCGGTGGCCGCGTCGAACTCGGCTTCGGCCGCGCGCTGGTGGGCCTGCAGCGTGCCGCCTGCGAACAGCGGCTGCAGCAGGTTGGCGCCCAGCGACCAGGTGGTATTGCCAGAGGCGAACATGCTCGCGAAGCTGGTGGCTCCGCCGCCCAGGGCTGCGGTGATGGACAGCTGCGGCA
>JASLFM010000327.1 GCA_030150585.1 Acidovorax sp. | reverse complement strand
GCCGTGGGCCTCGCGGGGCTGGGCGAGCGCCTGCCGCAGCAACTCAGCGGCGGGCAGCTGCAGCGCGTGGCCATCGCGCGCGCCCTGGTGCACCGCCCGGCCCTGCTGCTGGCCGACGAGCCCACGGGCAACCTCGACCCCGCCACCGCCGCGCAGGTGATGGACTTGCTGATCGCCCAGACGCGCGAGCACGGCGCGGGGCTGGTGCTCGTCACGCACTCGGAGGCCGCTGCGGCGCGGGCCGACCGCGTGCTGCATCTGACGATGCGAGGCATTGCACAGGCCTGAGCGCTGCTGGCACTTCTTGTCGTAGTGGTAAACCACCTGCGCAGGAGCTCAGCTGGCTTGGTTGCTTGACCGCTCCATG
This sequence comes from Acidovorax sp., assembly GCA_030150585.1. Lineage (GTDB taxonomy): Bacteria > Pseudomonadota > Gammaproteobacteria > Burkholderiales > Burkholderiaceae_C > JASLFM01. The sequence continues at coordinate 7,060 of JASLFM010000327.1, read as the reverse complement.
GACAAAAGTGCGCGCGGGCGCTTTCATGGCCATGCTGGCTGCGCCGCACTCTGGCAGTGGCTGTGTCTACCTGCCAGCGTGCAGCGCGAAAGCGGCAGAAGGCGGCAAAGCCGCCCAGGTGGTGTTTGATTTCAGAGCTTGAGCTTAGAGCCGACGCAGAAAAGCGGGGTGAACTTGCCTGGAGTTACCTTCAGCAAGCCATCCAGAATCCCGCACACCTTGTTGCCGTTGTCCACCAGCTTCTGCTCGCCCGTGGCTTTGTACAGACAAATGATGGACTGCGCCTGCCGGTCAAAGGAATCCACTTGCAAGTTGTCGGTTGAATTGCCGCCGGGGTAGGGCTGTTCGCCGCAAGCGCTCGCAGCGGTGGGCGCTGTGCCGCTTGGTCCGCTGCTCTGCCCCCCAGGGGCCGCGGCCGGAAAGCCTGCCGCTTTCAGATCTGACAACGCGGTCTCGACGGCGTTCGGCGTTTCAGAATCAATCGCGCCCTGCACTGCTTTGCGGAAGATTTGCGCCAACTGCTTCGGATAGGTCTTGGCAGCCCACAGGCGCTGGATGATGTTCTGGAATTCCTTGGCCACAGATTCGGCGTAGGCCATGATCGGGGGCGTATCCTCGTCGGCCAGATCCTCTGCGGTGACCTTGATCCGAGGGCTTATGTCTTGGCAAGAACCGCCAAGGCCGCCGTAGCAAAGCTGCATGGTGTAGATCCGGCCTCCCCCGAGCGGAATCAACTCCTCTTGCCACACGATGACGGGCGCGATGACGACAGCCGCCGACGCGGGCGGCAGGCACTGCCCGTCCTTGCGCGTGAATGGTTCCGCGCATTCCACATAGCTGTCGGACACCTTGGAGCCCGCCAGCGGTGTAACAGCCCCATTTGCAGCCGTCAGTTGCGCCGACACACTGCCATTGGCGGCAATAGCGCCGCTGGCCGACGCGCCGCTGGCACTGCCCTGCAGTGCGAACGCGGTGCTGCCGCCCGGGGCGGTTGGCGGTGTGACCTTGGCTGTACAGGAACGGTCGGCGCCTACCGTACAAACGGCGATAACCCCATTTGGATCCAGCATGAAGGAGCCTTTCACCACGCCGCCCGTCGTCAGCGTATAGGTGCCTGGGGCAGCCAATGCGCCATGCGCCGGACCGGGATTGGAGCCGCCGCCTGCATCGCCACTACCGCCCCCACCCCCGCAGGCTGCAAGCGCCAGCGCACCAGCAATGAGGCCAAAGGCCGCCGTTCGGCGAACCATACTGTGCACAGTGAAACTCCCGGGCGCTTGAATGAAGCATGGTGTCGATGAAATTTGCATGGGGTTCTCCCTCTCCTGGATTGATAGGCAGAACCATAGTCTTGGCGCGAGAGAAACAAAATGATGCAAATGCACTATCCCGGCGCCGCATATGCCTGACAGAGGTAGACAGGAGGGAAAACATAGCCATGCCTGCAACCCGCTTCGACGACTTCAACACCCTGGTATTGAAGCTCTACCGCGCCGCAGCCGAGACGGAGTTGGAGTCCTACCAAGACACAGCGCTCGACATCCTCAAGCCACTGCTGCCCTTTGACGGCGCAATGTGGGGCACTGCCTCCTTTCTGCCCGGCGTGGGCATCGACATCCACACGATCCACCTGCACAACCAGTCGCCCGACATGGTCGCGGAGTACGAGGCCGTCAAGCACCTGGACACGTCCGCCGCCCTGGTCACGGGCAAGCCGCACATGACGAAAGGGTTCCATAGCCCGTCCTGGTTCGACGGGGGGCCACGCTGGAACGACTACCGTGACTGGCAGCGCCGCCATGGGCATGAGAACGTCTTCATCACCGCGGCCACCGACCAGCGCACGGGCGCAACGCAATGGCTATCCCTTTTCCGCGCCGATGGTGACCACCACTGCCGCGCCGAGGAGGTGCACCTGCTGTCCCAGCTTTCGCAGCATGTCATGCAGGGGCTGCAGCACAACCGCATCCTGCATCTGGGTCGCCTGAATTCCCAGGCAGGCGCAGCGCTGCACGAGGCCGCCGTGGCCGATGCGCGCGGCACGCTCTACCACGCTACGCCAGGCTGCGAGGAGATGCTGCGCGGGGAATGGGGCACTGCCGTGCATGCGGGTTGCCTGCCCGCACCGCTCCTGAACTGGCTGCGCACGACGGACACTCCCTTCATGGGCCGCACGCTGGTGGCCCGGCGGCAGGTGCGCAAGGACCTGCTGTTTGTGCACCTGCGCCCCCTGTGCACCGCGGACAGCCTGGCCCCGCGCCAGCGCGAGGCCGCTGAATTGGTGGCCCAGGGCCTTACCCATAAGCAAGCCGCCCAACGCCTGGGCCTGTCACCCGCCACCGTGCGCAACCAGATGCAGGAGGTCTACCGCAAGCTGGACGTGCAGAACGTCGCTGCGCTGGTGCAGGCGTTGCGCCAGGCCCAGTGGTAGGGCCTGAGCCCCTCTTACTCGATCGTCAGGCGCTGGGCGCTACCGGCCTGCTTCTTGGGCAGCGTGAGCGTGAGCACGCCGTTGTCGTACTTGGCCTTGGCCTGGGCTGCATCCACATCGGCCGGCAGTTGGAAACTGCGTGCCACCGCGCCGAAGTAGCGTTCGGAGCGCAGCACCTTCGCGCCCTCGGCCTGCTGATCGTGCTGGCGAACTTCGGCGCGCAGGCTCACGATGCTGCCGTCGATGGACACATGGATGTCGTCCTTAGCAACACCCGGCACTTCCGCGTGCACGGTAAAGGCGCTGTCGCTCTCTTGCACGTCCACCTTGATCTGCGCGGGTGAAGGCAGGCTGTCGCCATGCAGGGGACGCACATAGAACCCAGGCGCGAAGTCCTTGAAGAAATCGTCGAACAGGCTGCCGCGAGTAACCAGTGGATTCATGATGAAACTCCTTGGGTTGACGTTGGACGAACGGGCCACCCACCGCGGTGACCCCAACTAGAAAATGCGCCCAATCCAACGCACTTTCAAGCGGCAAGGGCCACCGGGGTTGATCCACATCAACCGCTCCGCCACCAGTCCAGGCGCCGCACAATCGGCACCATGCGCGGCCTCTTTCGCACCTTTTCCTGGCAGGACATGCGCCACCACCCGTGGCGCAGCCTGGCGGCCGTGGCCGCCATCATGCTGGGCGTGGCGCTGGCGCTGGCGGTGCACCTGATCAATGCCTCCGCGCTGGACGAGTTCTCGCGCGCCGCAAGCGCTGTGGGCGGCCAGGGCGATCTGGAGCTGCGCGCCGCGCAGGGCCCGCTGCCCGAGTCGCTCTACGCGGCGGTGGCGGCGCACCCGCAGGTGGAGCGTGCCAACCCGGTGCTGGAGCTGCCCGCCACAGCCTTCCACGCCGAGGCCCGCGTGCCGCTGCGCGTGGTGGGGGCCGATGCGCTGGCGCTACCCGCCACCGCCCCGGCGCTCATGCCCCGCCCCTGGGACGCGGCCGGCCGCCTGGCGCTGTTCGCACCCGCCACCGTGTTCCTAAACGCCGCCGCGCTGCAGGCGCTGGGCTTGCCGCAGGCCCCAACGGCGATCGCGCTGCAAGCCGGCCTGCAACGCCATTCCGTGCAGGTGGCAGGCACGGTGGCTGCGCCGGGCGGTCCGCTTGCGGTCATGGACATCGGCGCGGCGCAGGACCTGTTCAGCCGGGGTGGGCAGCTCTCGCACATAGACCTGCGGCTGCGCCCGGGCGCCGACCGCGCGGCCGTGGTGCGCTCGCTCGCCACCCTGCCCGGCTGGCCTGCCAACGCGGTGCTGGCCGAGCCTGGCGATGCGGCCGGGCGGGTGGGCGACCTCTCGCGCGCCTACCGTGTCAACCTCACGGTGCTGGCGCTGGTGGCGCTGTTCACGGGCGCCTTCCTCGTGTTCTCGGTGCTGGCGCTGGGCGTGGCGCGGCGCATGCCGCAGTTCGCGCTGCTGGCCGTTCTGGGCGCCACGCCGCGCGAGCGGCTGGCCCTGGTGCTGGCCGAGGCGGCCGCACTGGGTGTCGCAGGCAGCGCGGCCGGCATCGCCCTGGGCACGGGGCTGGCGGCGCTGGCGCTGCGCCTGCTGGGCGGCGACCTGGGTGGTGGCTATTTCACGGGCGTGCGGCCGCCGCTGCAGTGGAGCACGCCCGCCGCTCTGCTCCACGGGCTGCTGGGCATGGCCGCCGCGCTGGCGGGCGGCTGGTGGCCCGCGCGCGACGCGCAGCGGCTGCCGCCGGCACAGACGCTCAAGGGCCTGGGCGCGGCCGGGGCCCCGCCGGCACGCGGCTGGATCGGTATGGTTTTGATAGCCGCCAGCGCTCTCCTGGCAAGCGCACCGCCCATTTTCGGCATACCGCTGGCCGCCTATGCGGCAGTGGGCCTGCTGCTGGTGGGCGGCATTGTCCTGCTGCCCTGGCTGGTGCAGGCCCTGCTGGACGTGCTGCGGCCGCTGGCCCTGCGCGGCCCCCTGCCGCTGCTGGCGCTGGAGCGCGCGCGCCGCACGCGCAACGCGGCCGCCGTGGCCGTGGGCGGCGTGGTGGCAGCGCTGAGCCTGGCAGTGGCGCTCACGGTGATGGTGGGGAGCTTTCGCGGCTCGGTGGACCGCTGGCTGGACGGCGTGCTCCCCGCCCCGCTCTATGTGCGCGCCGCTGGCGGCACCACGGGCGACGATGCCGCCGTGTTCCCGCCCGGCTTTGCCGATGCCGTGGCCCGGCTCCCCGGCATGGAGCGCGCGCAGGCGTTGCGCACGAGCAGCCTGCAGCTCGCGCCCGGACGCCCCGCCGTGGCGCTGCTGGCGCGCCCGCTGGCGGGCGACCCGGCCCGTGCGCTGCCGCTGGTGGGCGCGGCGCTGCCCGTGCCCACGGGCCGCGTGGGCGTGTATGTGAGCGAGGCGGTGGCAGACCTCTACGGCGTGCGGCCCGGCATGGACTGGCCCGCGCTTGCCCAGGTTTTCCGGCCTGCAGCGCCTGTGGATCAAGCGCAAGCAGCTCCATTTTTCATAGCAGGCATCTGGCGCGACTATGTACGCCAGCACGGCGCCATCGCGCTCGACAGCGGCGACTTCGCGCGTCTCACGGGCGATGCGCGCGCCAGCGACCTCGCGCTGTGGCCCGCGCCCGGCGCCGACGAGGCCGCCCTGCGCGCCGCCGTGCAGGCCCTGGCGCGGCAGCGGCTGGGGGCGGATGCGGCAGCGCTCGAATTCACTTCGGCCGGCGCGATCCGCGCGCGCTCGCTGGCCCTGTTCGACCGCAGCTTCGCCGTCACCTACTGGCTGCAGGCCGTGGCCATTGGCATCGGGCTGTTCGGCGTGGCGGCCAGCTTCGGCGCGCAGGTGCTGGCGCGGCGCAAGGAGTTCGGGCTGCTGGCGCACCTGGGCCTCACGCGCCGGCAGATCCTGGCCGTGGTGGCCGCTGAAGGCGCCGCCTGGACCGCCGTGGGTGCGGTAGCGGGCACCCTGCTGGGCCTGGCCGTGGCGGTGGTGCTGGTGCACGTGGTCAACCCGCAGAGCTTTCACTGGACCATGGACCTGGCCGTGCCCTGGCCGCGCCTGGGCGCGCTCGCGCTGGCCGTGGTGGCGGCGGGCACGCTCACCGCGTGGGCCACGGGCCGCATGGCCGCGGGCCGGGACGCGGTGATGGCGGTGAAGGAAGACTGGTAACGGGTCGCTGCACAATGGCAGCCATGCACACCTCCACTTCCTGGCTGCACGAGGCCGTCGCCCGCATCGAGGCCGACTACCAGCGCAGCGCCGACACGCACCTGATCCCCCTGCCGCTGCCCGCCTACGCGCGCCACGGCATCGACCTGTACCTCAAGGACGAATCGACCCACCCCACGGGCAGCCTCAAGCATCGGCTGGCGCGCTCGCTGTTTCTGTACGCGCTGTGCAACGGCTGGGTGCGCGAGGGTTCGACCATCGTCGAAGCGTCGAGTGGCTCCACGGCCGTGAGCGAAGCCTACTTCGCGCGCCTGCTGGACCTGCCGTTCGTGGCCGTGATGCCGCGCAGCACCTCGGCCGAAAAGATCGCGCTCATCGAGTTCTACGGCGGTCGCTGCCATTTCGTGGACAGCGCGGGCGCGGTGTACGACGCAGCCCGCGCCGTGGCGGCCGAGACGGGCGGGCACTACATGGACCAGTTCACCTACGCCGAGCGCGCGACCGACTGGCGCGGGAACAACAACATCGCCGAGAGCATGTTCACGCAGATGCAGCGCGAACGCCACCCGGTGCCGCGCTGGATCGTGGTGGGCGCGGGCACGGGCGGCACGAGCGCGACCATCGGCCGCTACGTGCGCTTCCAGAAATACGCCACCCAGGTCTGCGTGGCTGACCCCGCCGGCTCGGTATTCGCCGCCTACCACCGCACGGGCGACGCCGCGCTCACGGCGCCAGGCTCTCGCATCGAGGGCATCGGCCGCCCGCGCGTGGAGCCGAGCTTCGTGCGCACCCTCGTGGACCGCATGGAGGAAGTGGGCGACCCCCAGTCCATCGCCGCCATGCGCTGCCTCTCGGAGCTGCTGGGTCGCCGCGTGGGGCCGTCCACGGGGACCAACTTCGTGGCCATGCTCACGCTCGCCCACGAGATGCGCGAGCGCGGCGAGCAGGGCTCCATCCTCTCGCTGCTGTGCGACGCGGGCGAGCGCTACCTGCCCACGTACCACGACCCGGGCTGGGTGGCGCACTGCTTCGGCGACTGCGAAGCCGCACGCAACCGTCTGCGGGAGCTGATGGCCTGATGGCGGGGCGCCGCGCGGTGTTGGCGCTGGGCGCCATGGGGGCGCTGGGCTGGAGCGGCCCTGCGTCGGCGCTGGCGCCGCGCACCCTTGCCTTTCCGCGCGACCACGGCAGCCACCCCGACCTGCGCACCGAGTGGTGGTACATCACCGGCCAGGCGCGCGCCGCGGGGCGGCTGTGGGGCTTCCAGATCACGTTCTTCCGCTCGCGCGTGGATGGCGCGCAGGGCCTGCGCTCGGCCTTCGCGGCGCGGCAGTTGCTGTTCGCGCATGCGGCGCTGTGCGATGTGCAGGGCCGGCGGCTGCACCACGACCAGCGCATCGCGCGCGCGGGATTCGGCGTGGCGCAGGCCGACGAAGACGATACGCGCATCCGC
>JASLFM010000314.1 GCA_030150585.1 Acidovorax sp. | reverse complement strand
CTCTACCCCAACCCTTTTTCAAGGAATACCGACATGCAACTGAAGCAACGCGCCCAACAGGGTTTCACGCTGATCGAACTGATGATCGTCGTCGCGATCATCGGTATCCTGGCCGCCATCGCGCTGCCGGCGTATCAGGATTACATGAAGAAGTCGCGCTTCTCCGAAGTGATCTCGATGAGCGATGCCTACAAGACGGCTGTGTCGCTGTGCATGCAGGACAATAACGGCAGCCCCACCGGCTGCTCCAATGGCTCCAATGGCGTTCCTCCCGCCCCCGCCGCCACCAGCAACGTCTCGTCGCTGACCACGACTGACGGCGTCATCACCGGGACTGGCACTGCCGCTACCGGTAGCTACACATCTGAGCTGCACCCGGCACTGGATACCGCTTCGAGCGCCGCCGTCATCTGGACGCAGCAGGGCTCCTGCAAGGCCGCCGGGTACTGCAAGTAAGAAAATCCGCTTGGATCGAACGGCCGCGCTCTGCGGCCGTTTTTCTTTTTTTGGCCCAGGACAATCTGCATGCGCCGCCTCTCCCGCTCCATCGCCCTGCCAGGCCTACTGGCCATAGCCGCCGCGCTGCCACCGCTGGTTGCCTACGCTTTGCAGCCTGTGGCAAGCGCCTTCAACCAATTGAGTGGCCTGCTGTGCTGGGGTGCGGTCGTGGTGGTGCTGGCAATGCGGCCTGGCCAACGTCGCATACCGCCCGCGGCCTGGGCGCTCATGGTGTTGCTGGGAGCTGCGCTGGCCACGCCGCAGCGTGCTACCGCACCGTGGACCCTGCCCCTCATCAATGCCGGATTCCTCATCGAGTCCTTGGTACTGATGCTCTGCACTGCGCGCTTGGCGCCGGCCGACAGGGAGTTGACCTTTCGAGGCCTTGCATTGGGCCTGCTTGTCGCGGGTGTGCTGAGCGTGGTGGTATGCCTGCTGCAGGTGTTGGCGCCCGGTTGGACGGGGAACGCGCTGGTGGCGTATTCGGGCCTGGTGGGCCGTGCCATCGGCAACGTTCGCCAGCCCAATCTGCTGGCCAGCCTACTGGTCTGTGCAGCGGTGGCTGCGGTCTACTGCGCCGAACGCGGAGGCTGGGCCGAGCGGGGGCGCGGATGGTGGCTGTCAGCAACGCTGGGAGCTCTGGTTTTGGGCGTTGTCCTGAGCGCCTCACGGACCGGCCTACTGGGCGTAGCGCTCCTGTTGCTTTGGGGAGTTTTGGACCGACGGCTGTCGCGTCTGTCTCGTTGGGCCTTGATGACCACGCCGCTGATGCTGGCTCTGTGCTTTGGCCTGATGTCGGCCTGGGCCCATTTCGGCGCGCACGCCTTCGGAGCCGAAACACGTTTAAGCACCGAGGGCGCCACCTCGCAGTCACGCATGCTGATCTGGCGCGATGTATGGACTCTCGCCTTGCAGCATCCATGGCTTGGCGTCGGCTGGGGCGAGCTGAACTGGGCCTGGACGCTCTCACCCTTTCCGGACCGCAAAAGCACCTTCCTCGACAACGCTCACAACCTGCCCCTGCATTTGGCCGCGGAGCTGGGCTTTCCGCTCGCGCTGCTGGTGTTGGGTTTGCTGGGCTGGTCGCTTTGGCAGATCGTCAAGGGAATTCGCGACGAAGGCGGGGCAGAAGGTCCTGAGTCCTCGCTGATGCTGCGCAGCGGGCTGCTGCTGCTGCTGGTAGTTGCGATCCACAGCTTGCTTGAGTACCCACTGTGGTTTGTCTATTTTCTGATGCCGTGTGCTGCCGTGCTGGGCCTGTGCGTGCCACCAAATGCCAAGGCTGGCGAGATGCGTGCCAATTCACCAGTGCTCGCATTGGCAGGCCTGATACTGGTCTGGGCCACCACCTCGGCAGCCCGCGAGTACCTGGCCATCTCGAAGATGTACCTGCCTAGCGCGACTCGGCAGATGACGGTCTTCGAAGGGATAGCCACGGTACAGCGCAGCTTTTTCTTTCGCGACCACGGCGACTATGCGGCAGCCATCACCCTAGCTCCTGGGCCCTACTCGCTGCAGAGTGCGCAGCGGGCCGGGCATCGCCTGATTGGTGGACAACTGCTGAAAGCCTGGGCCGAGGCCCTGCATGCCACCGGGCATGAGGATCAGGCGCGCTACTTGGCTGCCCGGTTGAAGGAGTTCCGCCTGCCTGAGTATCAGACTTGGTTCGCAGCCTGCAATGCTGTGCCCGCGGGGCGATCCGTGCCGTTTCAATGCGCGACCCCTCAAGGTCGGTATGACTACACCAGCTTCCGGTAAGGGTCGAACGATCTCATGGCAAGGCCGAGCGCCACGCCCGTGCCATCATCCGCCCCCATGTCCGAACGCCCATCGTTTCCCTCAGTGGCGCTGGCTCTCGCCATCGCACTGCCGCCGCTGATCGCCTACAACCAGACGCCGGCCGCAACGCTCTACAACCAGTTGCTTGCCCTCGCCGGTTGGGGTCTCGTACTGATGCTTTGGGCCCACTGGGTACCAGGTTGGCGCACCGGGCTAAAGGCCCCTGCTGTGTCGGCGCTGGCTCTGTTGCTCATAGCGCCGACCGTATCCGTCGCCTGGGGTGGGCTGCCGCTGTCGCTGGGCCTGAACGCCATCGCCGTCATCGGCGCCGCACTGGCTGTACTGCTGCTGGCCCAGGGCCTGGTAGGTGTTGCGCGCGCGCGCGCAGCCGAGGCGTTGTTCTGGGGTTTGCTGACGGTCGGCCTGGCCAGCATTGCACTGAGCCTGGTGCAGGTGTTTGCGCCGCAGTGGGCCGATGGAAGCTGGATCGCACGCTCGGGGTTTCCGGGGCGCGCCGTGAGCAACCTGCGCCAGCCCAACCACCTGGCCAGCTTGATGATGTGGACGGCGGTCGCCGCGGTCTTCCTGACCGAGAAGCTCCGCCAATCCGCGCTACTCCCCCCGCTGCTGCTGGCCTGCGTTTTCACTGTAGTGCTGAGTGCGTCACGGACAGGTCATATCGGTATCGCGATGCTGATGCTCTGGGGCATCGTCGACCGGCGGTTGTCTCGCAGTGCGCGGCTGTCGCTGCTGACCACGCCGCTGATGCTGGCGCTGAGCTGGGGGGTGATGTCGTTGTGGTCTGCCGAGAGCGGCCACGCCTTCGGCGCGGCCTCGCGGCTCTCGGAAGGGGCGGGCTCTCCATCTCGGCTGGCCATCCTGCGCGACGCCTGGGTACTGATCAAGGCTAATCCGTGGCTCGGCGTGGGCTGGGGTGAATTCAATTTCGCGTGGAGCCTGACTCCCTTCCCGGACAGGCCCATCGCGTTTTTCGACCATACGCACAACATCGTGGCGCAATTGGTCGTGGAGCTGGGCCTGCCCTGGGCGGGCGCCGTACTGGTGCTTCTGGGCTGGGTACTGTTGACCGCATGGCTTCAGGCGCTTGGGAAAGAGGTCCGTTGGCCGCGCAAAGCCCTGCTGCTCCTCGCGCTAGTGGCGATTCCTCTGCTGCCGGTATGGGGCTTGTGGAAAAGCTGGCGAAGCTCTCCTGCCGACGCGCCAGCGGACGCGCCGCTGCGTCGTGCCGCGCTGATGGTGGTGCTGACCATCGGCCTTCACAGCCTGCTGGAGTATCCGCTTTGGTACGCCTATTTCCTGCTGCCGGCCTGCTTCGCCCTGGGCCTGGCTCTCCCTGCTGTTAGTGGGGAGTCAACCCAACCCACGGCATCGATCGGCCCCTGGCACTGGCTTGGCGGCCTGTTGCTCGCCGGGAGCGTGTTCGCGGTCTGGGACTACCAGCGCATCGCAGTCATCTATGCGCCTAGCGACAATGCGGCGCCGCTGACCGAGCGCATCGAGCGCGGCCAACGATCTCCGCTGTTCGGCCACATGGCGGACTACGCTGCCGCCACCAGCCTGGAACCCGGTCTCGTCGCGCTGGCCGCGGCGAGGCGCACAGCCTTCAGCCTGATCGACGCGCGGCTGCTGATGCACTGGTCGCGCTCGCTCGAGGCGACCGGCGACGTGGAAGGCGCACGCTTCCTGGCCGACCGGCTGCGTGAATTCCGCAACCCGACGGGCGACACATGGTTTGCGGTCTGCGCCGAGACCGCCCAGGCGATGCCGCAATGCCAGCCGGCGTCCGGTGTGCGCGACTGGCGCAGCTTCCGTTAGCGGCCTGTCACGCGGGCGCGTGCCAGTCGCCCGACTTGCCGCCCTGCTTCTGCAGCACGCGCACCTCGCCGATGACCATGCCGCGGTCCGCGGCCTTGCACATGT
>JASLFM010000245.1 GCA_030150585.1 Acidovorax sp. | reverse complement strand
GCCTCGGGGCCCCAGCCGGTGAAATAGTCGGCGCGCACCGCGCCCACGATGGCGCTGCCCGTGTCCTGTGCCATCACGAGGCGGCCGAGCTGGGCCGTGGGGCCGCTCGAGGCCAGCCACACGGGCGTGCCGTAGGGGATGCTCTGGCGGTCCACGGCGATCGAGCGCCCCGGCGTGAGCGCCACGCCCTGCGCCCCGCGCGGGCCGAAGGCGGCGTCCAGCCCGTCGAGCGGCTCTTCCTTGAAGAACACGTAGCGCGGATTGCTCCACAGCAGCTCGTTGACTCGCTGCGGGTTGGCCGCGATCCAGGCCTTGATGCCGGGCCAGGTCGCGTCGCGCGTCGCACCCTGGTCCAGCAGCCAGCGGCCCACGCTCTGGTAGGGCTGGTCGTTGGTGGCCGCATAGGCCACGCGCACGAGGCGCTGGCTGCCGTCGGGCTCGGTCACGCGCAGGCGGCCCGAGCCCTGGATGTGCAGCACCAGCGCGTCCACGGGGTCGCGCAGCCAGGCGATCGCGCGGCCCTGCAGCGCGGCCTGGGCCTCGGGCAGCGTGTCGATCTGCTGGCGCGTGTACCAGGGCTTGCGATCGAACGACGCGGGCGGGCGGTACAGGGGCACGGTGAAGCCATTGCCCGGCAGGCGTGCCGCATCCATGAAAGGCTCGTAGTAGCCCGTGAGCAGGCCCTCGGCGTTGCCGTCGAGCGCCTCGACGCGGTAGGGCTGCATGCGCGCCACCATCCAGGCGCGCTGTTCCTCGGCGCTGGCGATGGACAGGCGCCGCACCTCGCCGCACAGTGGCGCGAACGCGGGCGCGGGGCGCTCGCAGCCTTTGATCCAGGCATTCCAGGCCTCGTGCAGCGCGTCGGTGGAAAAGCCCGGCAATTCGGCCCAGCGCACGGGCACCCAGCGGCTCCGGGCCTGGGCCAGCGGGGGCGGCAGCGGCGCGGTGTCGCCGGGCACGGTGGACGGTAGCGGTGCTCCGCCCACGGGCGGCGTGGGGGGAGCGGGGGGCAGGGGTGGCGTGGAGCACGCGGCCAGCGTTCCTACAATCAGGGCGGTCGAAAAGGCACGCAGGAGTCTCGGATTCATGGGGTTGATTTTGCTTGAAGCCTTGCTGGCGCTGGTGGTGCTGGCAGTCATCGTGTGGTGGACCATGTTCGCGGGGCGCCGCAAGGGTGAGCCGCCGCGTGAAGAGCCGCGGGACCCGGATTTGTAGGAGCACGCCGCGATTGCGGCGAGGGTGCAGGCCGCCCGCATCACAATCGAGGATCTATCTTGCAACCCAAGGAGTTTCCTATGAAGCGCGTTACCCAATCCCTTGCCGCTGCCACCGTCGCTGCCCTGGTGTTGAGCGGCTGCGCGAACATGAGCGACACGCAGCGCCGCACGGCCACGGGCGCGGGCGTGGGCGCCGTGGCTGGCGCCGTGCTGGGCTCGGTCACGGGCGGACATGCGGGCACCGGCGCGGTGATCGGTGCGGGCGTGGGCGCCCTGGGCACCTACATCTGGTCGCAAAACATGGAGCGGCAAAAGCGCGAGATGGAGCAAGCCACGCAGGGCACGGGCGTGGGCGTGAGCCAGACCGCCGACAACCAGCTCAAGCTCGACATTCCCAGCGACATTTCGTTCGACACGGGCCGTGCCGACGTCAAGCCCAACTTCTCGCCCATTCTCGACCGCTTCGCTGAGGGGCTGCGCAACAACCCCGATGCCGAGGTGCGCATCGTGGGCCACACGGACAGCACGGGCAGTGACGCCATCAACAACCCGCTGTCGCTGGAGCGCGCCGAGAGCACGCGCAACTACCTCACGGCGCGCGGCGTGAGCGGGGCGCGCATTCAGGTCGAGGGCCGGGGCTCGCGCCAGCCCATTGCCTCGAACGACACGGCGGACGGCCGTGCGCGCAACCGGCGCGTGGAGATTTTCGTGGGCGAGCGCCCGCGCGGTTGACGCGGTTGAGTTTCAGCCCTGCACGCGCAGCAGGTTGGCCAGCTCCACGGCCGACTTGACCTGCATCTTGTCGAACACGCGCGCGCGGTGCACCTCCACCGTGCGCACGCTGATGTCGAGCTGGTCCGCGATGAGCTTGTTGGGAATGCCCTCCACCACGAGGCGCATCACGTCGCGCTCGCGCTCCGTGAGTTCGCCCAGGCGCTGGCGCACCTGCTCGCGCTGGCGCACTTCCTCGAGGCGGGCGGCGGATTGCGCGAGCGCCTGCTCGATGCGGTCCACGAGCGCGTTGTCGGAAAAGGGCTTTTCGCAGAAGTCGAACGCACCGCGCTTGACCGCGTCCACGGCCGTGGGCACGTCGGCATGGCCGGTGAGGAAGATCACGGGCAGCGTGGCCGTGGCGCCGCGCGCCACCAGCAGGTCGAACAGCGCGAGCCCGCTCATGCCGGGCATGCGCACGTCGAGCAGCAGGCAACTGGGCTGGCCGATCGGGGCGCGCTCGGCCAGCGCGGCTTCGAAGGCCTCGGCGCTGTCAAACACCTCGCTGGGCAGGCGGCGCGAGCGCAGCAGCCAGGCCATGGCCTCGCGCACGTCGGCGTCGTCGTCCACGATGTAGACGGTGGCGTTGGAAACAGGCTCCATCAGAAGTTCACTCAGGGGTCTTGGTCTTGGGGTCTTGCGGCGCCGCAGGCAGCGTGAAAGTGAATACCGTACCACGCGGCCCGTTGGGGGCGAATCCGAGAAAGCCTCCATGCTGCTCGACCACGGTGCGGCACAGGGACAGGCCCAGGCCCATGCCCTCGGCGCGCGTGGTGAAGAACGGAGCGAAGAGCTTGGCCTCCACCTCGGGGGCAATGCCGCTGCCGCAGTCGGCCACGGCGAATTCGAGCCACATGCTGTGCGCGTTGGAGGCCGCTCGGCGCACGCGCAGCTCCAGCACGCGGCGCTGGACGGTAGGGTCGTCCATGGCCTGCATGGCGTTGCGTGCGAGGTTGAGCAGCACCTGCTCGACCATGGTGCGGTCGCACAGTACGGGAGGCAGGCCGGGCTCCACCTGGGTGAGCACGCGCACTCCGATCTTGCGCGCCTGAAGGCGGATCAGGGGCAGCACGGCCTCGAGCAGGTCCTCGGCGGCCACGGCCTCGCGCGACTGTTCGCGCCGGCGCACGAAGTCGTGCACGCTCTTGATCACGCGGCCCGCGCGCTCGGCCTGAAAGCCGATGCGCTGCATGGCCGTGCGCAGGTCGTGCAGCTGCGCGCGCAGGCGCGCAAGCGCGGGCACCGCGGCGGCTTCGTCGGGTGTTCCCGGAGCGTCCTCCAACAGGTTGAGCGAGCCTGTGGCGTAGCTGGAGATTGCGGCCAGCGGCTGGTTGAGCTCGTGGCTCAGCAGTGACGCCATCTCGCCCACGGTGGCCAGTCGCGCGCTGGCTTGCAGCCGCTCCTGCGAGGCGCGCGAGAGCTCCTCGATGCGCCGCTGCTCGCTCACGTCGAGGAATGAGCCCATCCAGCCTGTGTGCAGACCGTGCGCGTTGATCAGCGGCGCCTCGTAGATCATGACGGGAAAGCGCGTGCCGTCCTTGCGCATGAAGATCGACTCGTAGCCCTCGCGCGGCGGATCGAGCCGGCCCGCCATGCGCACGATCTGCCGCTCGGCGTATTCGTGGGCGTGCTCGGGTGGCCAGTAGGGCAGGGGCGATGTCTGCCCCACGAGCTCGGAGGCCGAGAAGCCCACCATGCTGCAGAAAGCGGGGTTCACGTAGGTGATGCGGCCCTGCAGGTCGCGTGCGCGCAGGCCGGTCACGAGCGAGTCCTCCATGGCCTTGCGGAAGGCCAGCGCGTCGCCGAGGTCGCGCTCCGCACGCAGGCGCCGCCGGTTGTCGCGCACGAGCACGGCCATCACGGTGACCAGCGCGATCGACATGGCCGTGACCAGCGCCGTGAGCACGTTGGGGAACACGCTGGGTGCGCTGTGCCAGCTGTCCATGCGCAGCACCAGCGTGCTGCCTGGCAGGTCCAGCAGCTGCTGGGCCGTGAACATGCGCGAGCCGCGCCGCGCCGCGCCCACCAGGGCCAAGCGCGTGCCGTCGGGCTCGGTGAACGACACCTCCTGGCTGCGCGTGAGGTTGTGGCTCACGAGGTCCACGAGGATGTTCTGCAGCGCGTAGGTGGCGACGATGAAGCCCTCGGTGCGCCCGCCCACGGTGAGCGGCAGGCACAGCTCCATCATCTCGGAACCCAGTCCATCGCTGTGGGGCTGGAAGTAGCTGCCCGAGTAGGCGGGCCCGGCCAGGCGGCGCGCGTTGGTGCAGGCCAGGGCCGCGTCGGTGTGCGGGCCCTCGCGCGTCTGTGTGGCCCAATCGACGGGCCGGTAGGGCGATTGCGCATGGGCGCGCGGGTGCAGGGCGTTGTCGCGCCACTCGATGCGCACCATCTCCCGGTGCGCGCGCAAGAGTTCGGTGGCCTCGCTCTCCCAGTCCGGGTGGCGCATGCCGCCCGCGTTCAGCGCCTGCAGGCTCTGCAGGTTGCGCGCGAGGGCCGAGCGGATGTCGGCCACGGCCTCGGCCGTGTCGCGCTCCAGGCGGTTCTGCACCTGGCTGGCCTCATAGCGGCCTGCCAGCCAGACCAGCGTGATGAGCATGCTGACCACGAGCAGCACGAGCGCCGTCCACAGCGACCAGCGGCGCCAGGCGCTGCGCCAGCGCCGCCAGGGCCAGACGAGGGGATCGGCCGGTGTCACAGGACGCGGTGCTCCCGTGCGGGCAACTGCGTGCGCACCTGCGCCAGGCGCTTGCGCGAGAGCTCGCCCACCACGACGGCGGCGCCCTCCTCCTGCTGCGCCAGCACCTGGCCCCAGGGGTCCACGAGCATGCTGTGGCCCCAGGTGCGGCGGCCGTTCTCGTGCACGCCGCCCTGCGCGGGCGCGAG
>JASLFM010000238.1 GCA_030150585.1 Acidovorax sp. | reverse complement strand
AACGACCAGGCGATCTGCCTCGACATGGTGGAGAGCCAGCATTCGCTGCGCTGCTCGTTCGAGAAGGGGCGCAGCGTACCCCTGCGTGCGGGCGCCTCGGCCAAGTGCGTGCTGGCCCATCTGCCCGAGGCTGCGCGCGCGGCCGTGCTCGACAGCCAGTGGGGCCCGGGCACGCCCGAGCGCCAGGCCGCGCAGGACGAGCTGGATGCCATTCGCACGGCGGGCTTCGCCGTGAGCGCAGGCGAGGTGGACCCCGGCGTGTGGGGCTGCAGCGTGCCGCTGTTCGGCGCCTCGCGCCAGGCCGCCGGCGCCATCACGCTCATGGCACCGATCTTGCGAGCCCAGGGGCAGGAGCAGACGCTGATTCGCATGGCGGTCGTGGCCGCCGCGCGCATATCGCGCCAACTGGTCCTGCACTGAGTTCCTTCCCTTTTTCTCTTTCCGTTTTCCCGATCCCCAGACCCTCAACCGGAGACTTTCCCATGATGACCATTCGCCGCAACCTTCTTCTCGCCAGCATGGCCGCACTGGCCCTGGGCAGCGCCAGCGTGCACGCCCAGGACAACGTGCTGCGCGTGGGCACCGACGCCACGTTCCCGCCCATGGAGTTTGTCGAGAACGGCAAGCGCACGGGCTTCGACATCGAGCTCGTCGAGGCCATCGGCAAGGCCATGGGCAAGCAGGTCGAGTGGGTGGACATCGACTTCAAGGGTCTGATCCCGGGCCTGATCTCCAGGCGCTTCGACATGGCCGTCTCGGCCATCTACATCACCGACGAGCGCAAGAAGGTGGTGGACTTCACCGAGCCCTACTACGCGGGTGGCCTCGTGGCCATGGTGAAGGACAACAACACCGCCATCAAGAAGCTGGCCGACCTGGACGGCAAGAAGGTCTCTGTGCAGGTGGGCACCAAGTCGGTGGGCTTCCTGGCCGAGAAATTCCCCAAGGTGCAGCGCGTCGAAGTGGAAAAGAACCAGGAGATGTTCAACCTCGTGGACATCGGCCGCGCCGACGCCGCCGTCACCGGCAAGCCCGCGGCCTACCAGTACGTGCGCACGCGCCCCGGCCTGCGTGTGCTCGAAGAGCAGCTCACCACCGAGGAATACGGCATGGCCCTGCGCAAAGACGCACCCGAGCTGACGAAGGCCGTGAACGCCGCGATCGCCAAGCTCAAGGCCGACGGTACCTATGCCGCCATCGTGAAGAAGTGGTTCAGCGCCCCCGCTGCCAAGTAAGCCCGGACCGAACCCACGACGACCTGAGCGATGGAACTCGATTTTTCCCCCGTATGGGCCGGCTGGCCCCAGCTGCTGCAGGGCGCGGCGGTGACCGTGGAGATCACGGCCGCCTCGCTGCTGCTGGGCTGCGTCATGGGATTGCTGGTGGGCATCGGCCGCCTCAATCCCCAGAACCGCATCGTGTACGGCCTGTGCACGGCCTACGTGGCGGCCATCCGTGGCACGCCGCTGCTGGTGCAGCTGTTCATTCTGTTCTTCGGCCTGCCGCAGTTCGGCATCCTGCTGCCGGCCTTCGTGTGCGGCGTGATCGGCCTGGGCATCTACTCGGGCGCCTATGTGTCCGAGATCGTGCGCGGCGCGATCCAGTCGATCGACAAGGGCCAGATGGAGGCTGCGCGCTCCATCGGCATGTCCTCGGGCCAGGCCATGCGCAGCGTGGTGCTGCCGCAGGCCGTGGTGCGCATGATCCCGCCGCTGGGCAACGAGTTCATCGCGCTGATCAAGAACTCGGCGCTGGTGTCGCTGCTCACCATCCACGACCTCATGCACGAGGGCCAGAAGATCATCAGCGTGTCGTACCGCTCGCTGGAGGTGTACCTGGCCATCGCGGTCGTGTACTTCATTCTCACGGGCGCCACCACGCTGGTGCTGCGCCACATGGAACTGCGCTTGCGCGCCGGAGGGATGGTGCAATGACGATGCAACCCGGTTCCCAGAACGCCGAGCCCATGGTGCGCATCCGCGGCCTGCGCAAGGCCTACGGCGAGCATGTCGTGCTCAACGGCATCGACTTCGACGTGCAGCCCTCGCAGGTGGTGGTCGTGATCGGCCCCAGCGGCTCGGGCAAGAGCACCTTCCTGCGCTGCTGCAACGGCCTGGAGCAGCCCCAGGGCGGGCGCATCGACATCTGCGGGCGCACGCTGGTCGATGAAGGCCGCATGCTGCCCGACCGCGACCTCAACGCGCTGCGCGAGGAGGTCGGCATGGTCTTCCAGTCGTTCAACTTGTTTCCGCACCTGTCGGTGATCGACAACGTGACGCTGGGCCCGCGCAAGCTGCACAACGTGCCGCGCGCCGAGGCCGAGGCGCAGGCGCGCGTGCTGCTCGAGAAGGTGGGCCTGGCCCACAAGGCCGACGCCATGCCCGCCAGCCTCTCGGGCGGCCAGAAGCAGCGCGTGGCCATCGCCCGCGCGCTGGCCATGAAGCCGCGCGTGATGCTGTTCGACGAGCCCACCTCGGCCCTCGACCCCGAACTCGTGGGCGAGGTGCTGCAGGTCATGAAGGTGCTGGCGCGCGAGGGCATGACCATGATGGTCGTGACCCACGAGATGGACTTCGCGCGCGAGGTCGGCGATGTGGTCGTCGTCATGGACGGCGGCGGCATCATCGAGTCGGGTCCGCCCGCCACCATTTTCACCAACCCCAACCAGGAGCGCACGCGCTCCTTCCTACAGGCCGTGCTCACGCGCGCCTGATCGCACCACCACGGAGACTGTGACCATGGCATCCACCACACCCCTTGCCCTTCGCGACGACCTGCGCCAGCGCCTGCAGGAGCGTGTGACGGATGCTTTGGTGGCCGACTTCGCGCGCGATGGCGCCGTGTGCATCCGCCAGCTGCTCACGCCCGATGAGGTGGCGCTGCTGCGCGAGGGCATCGAGGCCAACCTCGCCGCGCCCAGCCCGCGCGCCAAGGTGGCAAGCCGCCCCGATGATCCGGGCCGCTTCTTCGAGGATTTCTGCAACTGGCAGGACATCGGCCCGTTCGGCCGCTTCGTGCGCGAAGCGCCCGTGGCCTGGGCCGCGCAGCGGCTCATGCAGTCGCCCACCGTGCGCCTGTACCACGACCATGTGCTCGTGAAGGAGCCCGGCACGCGCCAGCGCACGCCCTGGCACCAGGACCAGCCGTACTACAACATCGAGGGCCGCCAGAACATCAGCATGTGGATTCCCGTGGACCCCGTGCCGCGCGCTTCCACGCTCGAATTCGTGGCCGGCTCGCACCGGGGGCCCTGGCTCATGCCGCGCACCTTCATGGACAACCAGGCGAAATGGTTCCCCGAAGGCTCGCTGCAAGACCTGCCCGACATCGAGGCCGACCGCGCGGCACACCCCATCCTGGGCTGGGCCATCGAGCCCGGCGACGTGGTGTGCTTCCATATGCTCACGCTGCACGGCGCGGGCGGCTTCGAAGGGCCCGGGCGGCGGCGCGTGTTCTCGGTGCGCTTCATGGGCGAGGACACGCGGCATGCGCCGCGCGCCTGGACGACCTCGCCCGAGTTTCCGGGGCTGGCCGACGAACTGCCCGCCGGCGCGCCCATGGCCCACCCGCTGTTCCCGCTGCTCGTCGGGCAGCCGGGCTGATGCCTCTCCAAGAACAGGAAACCATGCAACGCTTTGACCTCGCGGCCGTGCCGCCCACCCCCTGGAAGAACGGCGGCGGCCACACGCGCGAGCTGGCCTGCTGGCCGCCCGGCGCCAGCATGGATGGCTTCGAATGGCGGGTGAGCGTGGCCACCATCGCCGCGCCGGGGCCGTTCTCGGCCTTCGCGGGCGTTCAGCGCCAGATCATGCTGCTCGACGGCGATGGCGTGCACCTGCGCGCGAAGGACGGCAGCCTGGACCATGCGCTGGACCAGCGCTGGCAGCCGCTGGCCTTCTCGGGCGACGTGGCCATTCATTGCACCCTGCTTGGGAGCACCTCGACCGACTTCAACCTCATGCTGCGGCGCGGCCGCTGGCAGGGCACCGTGGAGCCCGTGCGCGAGGCGCGCGTGCCCGGCAGCACGCCCGCGGGCCTGTGCATGGTGCTCTCGGGCCTTTGGCGCCGAGGCGACGACACGCTGACACAAGGCCAGGGCTTCTGGTGGAGCGCGGCCGAGCCCGGCCCGGCGCTTGCGCCACAGGTGGAGCAGGGCGGCGAGACGCCCGTGCTCGCCTGGGTGGGGCTCGCGCCCCAGGCTTGAATGAAAACGGCCGGCAGCGCCCTTGCAATGTGCGCTGTAAGCTATTGATTGCATAGCAAACGGATTGACCATGGACCACGCAGACCCGACCCCAGCCCCCAGCGCCGACGGCGTGTGGGAAGACCTGCGCCTCGCGCCCGGCCTGGCCCGCGCCGATGTGCCCCTGGCCTCCAACGAGGGCGCCAGCGTGGTGGTGCAGGGCGGGGTGGTGCGCTGGGTGGGCCCGGCATCGGCCCTGCCCGCCGACCACCTGCAACTGCCGCGCCGTGGGGCGGGCGGCGCGCTGGCCACGCCGGGCCTCGTGGACTGCCATACCCACCTGGTCTATGGCGGCCAGCGGGCCAACGAGTTCGCCATGCGCCTGGCCGGCGCCAGCTACGAAGAGGTGGCCAAGGCCGGCGGCGGCATCGTCTCCAGCGTGCGTGCCACGCGCGAGGCAAGCGAGGACGAACTGTTCGCGCTCACGCTGCCGCGCCTCTCGGCGCTGCTCGACGAGGGCGTGTGCGCCATCGAGATCAAGTCGGGCTACGGCCTGTCTTTGGAGCATGAACGCAAGCAGCTGCGCGTGGCACGGCGCCTGGGCGAGGCGCTGGGCGTGACGGTGCGCACCACCTTCCTCGGCGCGCACGCGCTGCCGCCCGAGTACGCAGGCCGCAGCCAGGACTACACCGACCTGGTGTGCAACGAGATGCTGCCCGCGCTTGCCGCCGAAGGGCTGGTGGACGCGGTGGACGTGTTCTGCGAGCGCATCGCGTTCACGCTGGCCGAAACCGAGCAGGTCTTCCAGGCCGCACGCGCACTCGGCGTCCCGGTCAAGCTGCACGCCGAGCAGCTCTCCGACATGGGTGGCGCGGCGCTCGCGGCGCGCTACGGCGCGCTGTCGTGCGACCACATCGAACACCTGTCGCAGGACGGCATTGCGGCCATGAAGGCCGCGGGCACCGTGGCCGTGCTGCTGCCCGGCGCCTACTACACGCTGCGCGACACGCACCTGCCGCCCATCGAGCAGCTCCGCGCGGCGGGCGTGCCCATGGCCGTTTCCACCGACCACAACCCCGGCACCTCGCCGGCGCTCTCCTTGCTGCTCATGGCCAACATGGCCTGCACGCTGTTCCGCCTCACGGTGCCCGAGGCGCTGGCGGGCATCACCACGCATGCCGCGCGCGCACTGGGTTTGCAGGACACGCATGGCCTTATCGCGGCAGGGCGGCCCGCCAACTTCGTGCTGTGGTCCGTGCGCGAGGCGGCGGAGCTGGCCTACTGGTTCGGCTACAACCCGGCGCGCACCATCGTGCGCCAGGGCCGCATCGTGAAGGGGGCCTGAGCCCATGGCGGCGCAAGGCGACTTCCTGGCGGTGCTGGCCGATGCGCTGGGCGCCGACCGCGTGCAGAGCGGCGACGCCGTGCCCGCGCGCCACCACACCGACTGGAGCGGCACGGCCCCCGTGGTGCCGCTGGCGCTGGTGCGCCCGCGCAGCACGCAGGAGGTGTCTGCCCTGCTGCGCCTGTGCCATGCCCACCGCGTGCCCGTGGTGCCGCAGGGCGGGCTCACGGGGCTGGCGGGCGCGGCCGTGCCCTGCGCGGGCGGCGTGGCCCTGTCGCTGGAGCGCATGAACGCCATCGAGGCCGTGGACGCGCGTGCGGCCACGCTCACCGCGCAGGCGGGCGCCACGGTGCAGGCCGTGCAGGAGGCGGCGCTGGCCGCGTGCCTGCAGTTCGGCGTGGACTTCGGCGCGCGCGGCTCGGCCCAGGTGGGCGGGGCCATTGCCACCAACGCGGGCGGCAACGGCGTGCTGCAGTTCGGCATGATGCGCGAGCAGGTGCTGGGCCTGGAGGTGGTGCTGGCCGACGGCACCGTGCTGCCCATGCTGCGGCCCATGCTCAAGAACAACACGGGCTACGACCTCAAGCAGTGGTTCATCGGCGCCGAGGGCACGCTGGGCGTGGTCACGCGCGCACTGCTGCGCCTGCGGCCGCTGCCGCG
>JASLFM010000230.1 GCA_030150585.1 Acidovorax sp. | reverse complement strand
GTCGGCGTCGGCACCCGACGCGATGCGGCCCTTGCCGGCCAGCCGCAACAGCCGCGCCGGATTGGCGGTAAACGCCGGCAGGGCACGCTCCAACGGTACGCCCCGCTGCATCACCTCGTTCAGCGTGGCCAACAGTGCGCCGGATTCGCCCACCCCCATGCGGCACACATGACCCTCGCCGTCGAACACCGGCAAGCAGCCACCGGCATCGGAACTGATCGTGATCCGTTCGGCCGGCGCACCGCTGTCCAGATAGCGGATCAGCCCGTCGGCCGCGCTCCAGGCATCCTCGCCCTCCTCGACCGGGAATGCGGTGAGGTCCACCGTGCAACCGTCGCGGGCCAGCGCCAGCGCCTCCTCGAACAGCGCCTTGCGCCGGTTCACGTGCGTGGGGTGGAACACCCGCGGCGGCAACTCGCTTTGCGCCAATGCCTGCCGCACCAGTTCCAGCCCGCGCGGACCATCGCCCAGATGCAGATGCAGCACGCCGGCCTTGCCGGTCATCAGGCCGGCGACGTGTGCATCGGAGGCCAGCCGCAGCAACTCGTCCAGCGTCGGCTGGCTGGAGCGATGGTCGCTGATCGCCAGTTCGCCGATGCCGATCAGCGCCTCGATGAACACCAGGTCGCCGCGGACGCTGTCGGTCAGCGTGCGCGACGGCACGTGATAGCCGCCCGTGAAGGCCAGCGCGGTCAGACCCTCCTCGCGCAGGGCATACACCTGTGCCAGCAGGTCGCGCGGTCCACGCGCCACGTCGTCGGTACCGAGCAGGCCGACCACCGTGGTAATCCCGGTCCGGGTGAAGCGCGAGATACCCAGCGGCGGCACCCGGGTCCGGAAGCCGGCCTCGCCACCACCGCCGGTCACGTGCACGTGCGCGTCGATCAGGCCCGGCAGCAGCCGGCGCCCTTGCAGGTCGAGAGTCTCCGCCGCCAACGCCGCTGGCAACTCCGCCAGCGCCTCGCCCATCCACAGGATGCGCCCGCCTCCCAACAACAGGTGCCGCAGCCCCAACGGCTCGGGCGCGTACACCGTCGCATTCCGCAGTAACAAAAGATTCATCGTTCCAGCCTGCCGGGTCGCCCACCACGACGTCAAGAATGGCGCGCGCCTTCCGCGACACCGAGCCTCCGGTAGCGACAAGGACGAGTGCGTCGCGCGATCTCGGCAGGGAGTCTGGGGACGTGGCGACGTAGGGTTCCGTGCTGGTGATGCCCGCGTTTTGCCGAAGTCCGTGGACGCTTTAGGCCAGGCCCCCTGACACGTCGAGGTTTCCTGTGAACCAACCTGGGGAGTCAACACCGTATGCGCCGCATGCCGCAGGAAATGATGAAATTTGCCGCTTTCCGGAACGCTTTCGGGATTCCAACCACGGGCAGCCGCTCTCGTACCTGGACAGATGCGGAATGGACTACGGGTCGATGCAACAGGCCTCCGATCGAAGATGTCTCACGCAAGCGGGCTGCCGCAGTCCGGCTCCGCCTGGCCTACCGTGCGTGTGGTGCGCGCGCGGCCCGAAGGCGTGCGCCAGTCGAACCCGGCCTGCGCCTGGGCGCACGAGCGCAGGATCTGCCCTGAACTTTGCAGGAAACCAACCATGACGCACACCCCCACCGCAGCCGCACCGGCCTCCATCGTGGAGGAAGCCCTGGCCTGCGAACATGACGAGGCCGAGACCCTCATCGCGCGATTCACCACCGCTGAAGAACTCGACGATTTCAGCCGTCGCTACAACGTCAATACCGGCTTCGGACCACTGCGCAGCGTGCTGCGCCATCCCGAATGCGATGCAGGCACCGCGCTGTTCATCTACTGGCAGTTCCATGAGCTGCTGGACGACCCGCAGGCTCGTGCCGCCACGCAAACGGAGCCCGCACGCTGGAACGCGCATGCATTGCTGGCGGAGATCGAGCAACGCTATCCGCACGATTTCCGCCATCGCCGTATCGCCTGCGACCCGGCGACCGGTTGCGCGCAGGCATTGGGCGAGGACTATGTGCAAGGCATCCGCGCCCAGCAGCCCGGATCACTGTTGATGGAAGCACTGGCCACCACGGCGGATACCCCATGATCGATTTCCCCCACCAATTGCTCCCTACCGCCGGGGCCCGCTGCCAGGCGCGCAGCGGCCCGTCGCAGCAAGCGGCTATCACCATCCCATTGCGTCCGTTCACGCTGGACGGTCAGTCGGTGGACACCCTCATTCGACTCGACGGCATCGCGCTGGACCTGAGCGAGCCCCGCAGCCAAGCCAATCGCAGCCACCGCTTCCCCGTGAATCCACAGGATGGCTACATCGACGGCAGCGTCTGCCTGCTGCACCGGCACGTGCCACTGGACGTGACCGAGCTGTCCTTTGGCACGCCGGGCGAACTGACCCTGCCCGTACAGATGAAGGGCACGCTGGTCTTTTCCGCGGCAGGCATCCTTGCGTGGAACGACACGCCTCTGGAACTCGCCTTCGCACTGGAACTGCCGCCCACGCCAGCGCAGATCGATGCCGCCATTGCCTTGGCCATCGCCGCCACCGGCGCGCGCAATGCGCGCGATGTCGGCCAGGTGATGGCCTGGCTGGTGCACGAACACCCCGGCTGGGACGACCGCCGCACGCTGCACGAGCGCCTGCGCCTGCACCTGCCCGCCTGAAAACCATGCGCGCGCTCGCCTTCGACGCCTCTCACCCTCAATCCAGCAATGCGCGCATCGGCGGCGGTGCGCTGATCGGCGGCGTGACCGATTGGCCGCGTGGGCCGCTCGGCCATCCCTTGGTGCTGGTCGCCTCGCTGCCTGCCGCCTTTCTGGCCGAACACGCAGGCATAGCCATCGGCGCGGGCCGCATTGCCTCGGTATTCAGCACCTACCTGCCGGGCGAATACTTCCTCGACCACATCACCTACCACGGCGACGCGACCGAACTCGCGCTGCTGCGCCAAGGAACCACCCAAGTGCTGGTGCACGCACCCGGCACACTGGTGCAGGGCGGTGCGGAACTGCCTGCGCACGGCATCCGCGTGCGGCAGGGCGGCATGGCGCAGTCCTTGATCGGCGACAGGGCGCAGTGGTTGCAAGCCGAGGATCTGGCGCTCGACGGCCTGGCCTTCGCGCTGCAGATCTATGGCGGAGACCTGCCCGCGCCCTTGCGCAACCTGTTCTATCTGGCCGACAGCGTGGGCTATCTGTACCTACCCACACAGACAAGCCCAGGCACCGATCGCAACGGTCTTTTCTTCGTACAGGCGACTTGAATGGAATCCCCACTCGACCTGACGCAATGGCAGGCTGCCGGCCTCGTGCCCGAAGCGGCCGAACGTGCCCTGCATGCCTTGCAGACGGGCGACCTGCGCGGCTTCGTACATGAGTTACTGCTGCATGGCCTGTGGAGCGACGTGATCGATGAAACGCAGCCCCAGCCGCTGTGGATCGCGCGTTGGCGCGAACTGGCCGCCAACGGCTTCCCGTTCATCGACGCCGCCGCGCTGCAACGCCTGCTGGATGCGGGCGTCGACCCGCACGACCTCACGGGCGTGGTGCGCTCCGCGCAAGTGCTCGCGATCAGCAACATTGCGCAACTGCTCGACTATCCCGCGCTGGCGCTGGGCTGGAACCTGCCACCCCAAGCCATACCGCACCTGGCCTGCGGCAGCGAGGAGGCCGAAGGCACGCAGCGCCTGCGCGCCCTGCGCCCCGAAGTGCTGTGTCGCGACCCCAGCGGTCGCTATGGCGAGCCGCGCCCGCTGGCGCTGCGGCAATGGCAGGCACTGCCCGAAGAAGCGCGGGAGCGCATCCAGTCGCTGGTGCGCGACGGTCAACGCTCGCAAGCCGCCTCGTTGTGGAAGCAGCATGCGGGCGGTGAATTGCGGGCCGCGCTGGATGCCATGGAAACGTTGCGCGGCCTGTGGCGCCTTGGCGCATGACATGGTCCAACGCCCTCGTTCTGCGGCCCGTGCTCGTCCTGTGCCTCACATTGGCCGGAACTGCCATGGCCCAGTC
>JASLFM010000220.1 GCA_030150585.1 Acidovorax sp. | reverse complement strand
TGGGCATCATGCGCCGATGCTGCGTTTCGTGTTCACCCGCATCGGCCTGCTCATCCCGACCTTCTTCGGGATGACCCTGCTGGCGTTCTTCCTGATCCGCCTGGTGCCCGGCGACCCGATCGAGACCATGGCGGGCGAGCGCGGCATCGATGCGGCGCGCCACGCGGCGCTGCTCGTCGAGTACGGTCTCGACAAGCCCGTGCTCACGCAGTACGCCATCTACATCGGCCGCGTGCTGCACGGCGACCTGGGCAAGTCCATCATCACCCAGGTGCCGGTGCTGCAGGAGTTTCTCGCGCTGTTTCCCGCCACCGTGGAGCTGGCGCTGTGCGCCATCCTGTTCGCGCTGCTGCTGGGCATCCCCGCGGGCATCGTGGCGGCCGTGAAGCGCAACTCGTGGTTCGACCATGGCGTGATGACGGTCTCGCTCACGGGCTACTCCATGCCGATCTTCTGGTGGGGCCTGCTGCTCATCATGCTGTTCTCGGTGTACCTCGGGCTCACGCCCGTGTCGGGCCGGCTCGACGTGATGCACTACGTCGAGCCCGTCACGGGCTTCCTGCTCATCGATGCGCTGCTCGCGGGCGAGCGAGGCGCGTTCTGGTCGGCGCTGCAGCACCTGGTGCTGCCTGCCGTGGTGCTGGGCACCAACCCGCTCGCCGTGGTGGCGCGCATGACGCGCTCGGCCATGCTCGAAGTGCTGGGCGAGGACTACATCCGCACGGCGCGCGCCAAGGGGCTGCCGCGCCTGCGCGTGGTGGCGGTGCACGCGCTGCGCAACGCGCTGATCCCGGTGGTCACGGTGATCGGGCTGCAGGTGGGCGTGCTGTTCACGGGCGCCATCCTCACCGAAACCATTTTCTCCTGGCCCGGCGTCGGCAAATGGCTGATCGAGGCCATCAACCGCCGCGACTACCCCGTGCTGCAGGGCGGCATGCTGCTGCTGGGCATCGTCGTGATGCTCGTGAACCTGCTGGTCGACCTGACCTACGGCATCATCAACCCCCGCATCCGCGCTGGCCACTGAAAGCGCGGCCATGGCCATGACCACGACTTCCTCCGGTGCCATCGCATCCACGTCCGCACCCCCGGGCCCGCTGCGCGCCTTCTGGCGGGCGTTCTCGGCCAACCATGGAGCGGTGTTCGGCCTGGCCGTGGTCTGCGTGCTGCTCCTGCTCGCGCTGCTGGCGCCGTGGATCGCGCCGCATGCGCCCGACCAGACCAACAGCGCAGCCTTTCTCAAACCCCCGTTCTGGCAGGCCGGGGGCTCGACCACCTACTTGCTGGGCACCGACGCGATCGGGCGCGACATCCTCTCGCGGCTGCTGCACGGCGCGCGGCTGTCGCTGTCGATCGGCGTGGCCGTGGTGGTGATTGCACTGGTCCTGGGCATCACGCTCGGGCTCGTGGCGGGCTTCTACCGCGGCGTGCTTGAGGTGGCGATCATGCGCCTCATGGACATCATCCTCACGCTGCCCAGCCTGCTGCTGGCCATCGTGATCGTGGCCATTTTGGGGCCGGGGCTCGTCAACGCCATGCTGGCCGTGGCCGTGGTGGTGCTGCCGCACTACGTGCGCATCACGCGCGCGGCGGTCATCACCGAGGTGTCCAAGGACTACGTCACCGCCGCGCGCCTGAGCGGTGCAGGCACGTTGCGCCTCATGTTCAGCGAGGTGCTGCCCAACTGCGCGGCGCCGCTGATCGTGCAGGCTTCGCTCGGCGTGTCCACGGCCATTCTCGACGCGGCGGCGCTGGGCTTCCTGGGCCTGGGCGCGCAGCCGCCGTCGCCCGAGTGGGGCACCATGCTGGCCGACGCGCGCGAGTTCGTGCTGCGCGCCTGGTGGGTCGTCACCTTCCCGGGGCTGATGATCGTGGCCGCGGTATTGGCCTTCAATCTGCTGGGCGACGGGCTGCGCGACGCGCTTGACCCCAAGCTGCAAAGATGAAACGACACCCCCCTGAGCGGCTTCGCCGCCTCCCCCCGCTCTCGCGCTGCGCGCGGGCAGGGGGACGCAGCCCTCGCAGCGGGGCGGCCCTTGCTCGGCTGCCCTCGCTTGGGGCGCGCCAGTTTCGTAGGGCACGAGCGGCCCGTAGCGCGATGGAAAACTGATGGCATTGCTGGACATAGAGGACCTGCGGGTCGAATTCCCCACCCACGGCGCCGTGATGCAGGCCGTGGACGGCGTGAGCCTGCGCCTCGAAGAGGGCGAGGTGCTGGGCATCGTGGGCGAGTCGGGCTCAGGCAAGAGCGTGACCATGATGGCCGTGATGGGCCTCATCGGCTACCCGGGCCGCGTGCAGGCCCGGCGCCTGCACTTCGCGGGCCACGACCTGCAGGGGCTGTCCGACCGCGAACGCCGCGCGCTCGTGGGCAAGGACGTGGCCATGATCTTCCAGGACCCGACCACGAGCCTCAATCCCTGCTTCACCATCGGCTTCCAGCTCATGGAAACGCTGCGCCTGCACCTCGGGCTCGACCGCGCGGCGGCCCGGCGGCGCGCCACCGAACTGCTGGAGCAGGTGGGCATTCCCGCCGCCAGCGCGCGCCTGGCCGACTACCCGCACCAGATGTCCGGTGGCATGAACCAGCGCGTGATGATCGCCATGGCCATTGCCTGCAACCCGCGCCTCCTGATCGCCGACGAGCCCACCACCGCGCTCGACGTGACCATCCAGGCCCAGATCCTCGACCTGCTGCGCACGCTGCAGAAGGAGCGCGGCATGGCGCTCGTGCTCATCACCCACGCCATGGGCGTGGTGCAGGAAATGGCGC
>JASLFM010000205.1 GCA_030150585.1 Acidovorax sp. | reverse complement strand
CGTCGGCGGCGGCCTCGTAGGCCATGCGGGTTTCCTCGGGGAAGAGGCCGGGCAGTCCACGGTGGGAAATGACCAGGGGCGCCTTGCCGTCCAGGGTGGGCAGCGGATCGGGGCCGTCGCTGCCGCCGCAGCCGGCCAGCAGGGCGCAGACGGCGAACGCGCCCCATGCAAGCCGCGTGGACGGCCGGGAAATGCTGGAAATCATGAAGTTCTCCTCCTCGTGATGACGGCGCAGCGTAGAGGAGGTTTGTGTCAGATTCTTGACGTCGGCCGGCGCCGGCTTTCAATCGAGCAGCGCCACGCCCTTGATCTGCGCGAACACGGGCAGACCCGGGGCCAGTGCGAGCATGGCGGCCGAGCGCTGCGTAATGCGCGCGAGCAGCGGCGTGCCTGCCGCGTCGAGCGCCACCAGGGCCTGGCCGGGGCCGTCCTCGCGCAGTGCGGTGACGCGCGCGGGCACGATGTTGAGGATGCTCGTACCGCTGGGGGGGGCCAGCGCCAGGCTCACGTCGCGGGCCTGCACGCGCAGGCGCACGGCGTCGCCCGGAACGGGGGCGCGTTCGCTCACGTACTGCAGCTGTCCGCCGGGGAAGTGCACGGTGGTCAGGTGGTCCGCCGCATCGTGCTGCGCGACGGTGGCGCCCACCACCGTGGCTGCTGCATCGCCCTGGGCGGTGAACAGATCCTGCAGGTCGAGCCGCGCCATCAGCGCTGGCGTGGCGCCTGTGGCCACCACCCGGCCCGCGCGCAGCAGCACCAGGTGCTGCGCCAGCCGCGCCACCTCGTCGGCGGAGTGGCTCACGTAGACCAGGGGGATGTCGAGCGTGCGCTGCAGCCGCTGGAGGTAGGGCAGCACCTCGGCCTTGCGCGGCGCGTCGAGCGCGGCCAGGGGCTCGTCCATGAGCAGCAGCGCGGGGCTGGTGGCCAGCGCGCGTGCGATGGCCACGCGCTGGCGCTCGCCGCCCGAGAGCGTGGCGGGGCGCCGCTCCATCAGCGCGGCCAGGCCCAGCAGCTCCACGGCCTGCTCCAGCGGCACGCGGCGGCGTGCGGGCGGCACGCGCGAGAGGCCGTATTCGATATTGCCGCGCACGCTGAGGTGCGGGAACAGGCTGGCCTCCTGGAACACATAGCCCAGCGCGCGCCGGTAGGTGGGGCGCCACACGCCCTCGTCCTGCCAGACCTCGCCGTTCACCACGACGCGGCCTGGGGCGCCGCGCTCCAGCCCCGCGAGGGCGCGCAGGCAGGTCGTCTTGCCGCAGCCCGAAGGGCCGAACAGGGCCGACACGCCGCGCCCTGGCAGGCGCAAGTCCACGTCGAGCGTGAAGCCCGGGCGTTCGATGAAGAGGCGTGCCTCGATCACGGCCGCGGCTCCCGGGGCTGCAGCCAGTGCAGCGCCATCAGCACGACGAACGAGAACGCCACCATGCCGCCCGCGAGCCAGTGCGCCTGGGCGTACTCCATGGCCTCCACGTGGTCGTAGATCTGCACCGAGACCACGCGCGTCACGCCGGGGATGTTGCCGCCGAGCATGAGCACCACGCCGAACTCGCCCACCGTGTGCGCGAAGGTGAGCACCGCCGCCGTGATGAAGCCCGGCCGCGCCAGCGGCAGCGCCACAGTGAAGAAGCGGTCCAGCGGCCCTGCGCCCAGCGTGGCCGCGGCCTCCAGCGGGCGCGTGCCCAGGGCCTCAAAGGCCCGCTGCAGCGGCTGCACGGCAAAGGGCAGCGAGTACACCACCGAGCCCACGACCAGCCCCGCAAAGGTGAACGGCAGCCGCCCCAGCCCCAGCGCGGTGGTCAGATGGCCGATGGGCCCGCTGGGGCCCATGGTCACCAGCAGATAGAAGCCGATGACGGTGGGCGGCAGCACCAGCGGCAGCGCCACCACCGCTCCCACCGGGCCGCGCCAGCGCGAGTGCGTGCGTGCCAGCCACCAGGCCAGCGGTGTGCACAGCACGAGCAGCAGCACGGTGGTGGTGGCGGCCAGCTCCAGCGTGAGGCGGATGGCGGCCCAGTCTTCGGGGCTGAGGGAGAGCAATGCTATTGAAACAGGAGCTTTCTGCGCCCGTTGCCTGTGGTTTTGAGCGTTGGATGATACGAAAAGCCATGCGCATCAGGCGCAAGGCGCTATCAAAACGAATAGCCGTAGGACTGGATCACGGCGCGCGCCTTGTCGCTGCGCAGGTACTGCATCAGCGCCGCCGCCGCCGGATTGCCCTGGGCGGGCTGGAGCACGATGGCGTCCTGGCGGATGGGCTCGTGCAGGCTGGCGGGCACGACCCAGGCGGAGCCCTCGCGCAGCTTGCCGTTTTCCGTGACCTGCGACAGCGCGACGAAGCCCAGTTGCGCATTGCCCGAGGCGGCGAACTGGTAGGTCTGGCCGATGTTCTCGCCCTGCACGATGCGCGGGTGCACCTGCGCGGTGAGGCCCAGCTTGTCCAGCGCCTGCATGGCGGCCAGGCCGTAGGGCGCCAGCTTGGGGTTGGCAATGGCGATGTGCTGCCAGTCGGTCTTCTGCAGCACCTTGCCCTCGGCATCGACGTAGCCGGGCTGCTTGCTCCACAGCACCAACTGGCCGATGGCGTAGGTGAAGCGCGTGGCGCCCATGCCCAGGCCTTCCTTGGCGATTTTCTCGGGCGTGGTGTCGTCGGCCGCGAGCAGGATGCCAAAGGGCGCGCCGTTGGCGATCTGGGCGTAGAACTTGCCCGTGGCGCCGAACGAAAGAACGGCCTTGTGGCCCGTGTCCTTCTCGAAGGCGGCGGCGATCTTCTGCATGGGCGCCGTGAAGTTGGCCGCCACGGCCACGGCCACCTCGCCCGCGTGGGCCTGCAGGCCAATGAGGCCGCCCAGGACAACAAGGGGGCGCAAAAGAGTGTTCTGGAGGGTGGGCATGCGGTGCTTCCTTCGCTATTCTCAAAGTGAATAGCGAGGGAGTATAGCCAGCCCTTCGCGGGATGAGGGCATGATCGGCGCATGCAGCAGCACCCCGTTTCCTTCTCCGACGCGCTGAGCCACGGCATGGCCGACAAGCGCATCGACATCCTGCGCCAGATCGGGCAGGGTGGCTCCATCTCGCAGGCGGCGCGTGCCGCAGGCGTGAGCTACAAGGCCGCGTGGCAGGCGCTCGATACGCTCACCAACCTGGCGGGCGTGCCGCTGGTGGAGCGCACCGTGGGCGGCTCCGGCGGGGGCGGCACCGTGCTCACCGAGGCGGGCCGCGCGCTGCTCGCTGCCGCCGATGCCATGGCCCAGGCGCGCGATGCCGTGCTGGCGCGGCTCGCTGGCACGCAAGGCGCAGGCACCGCGGCGGCGCGCCTGGCCGTGCGCACCAGCATGCGCAACCAGTGGCCTTGCGTGGTGCGCGCCATCGAGGGCACGGGCCAGATCGTGCGCGTGCGGCTGGACCCTGCGGGGGCGCAGGCGCTTGCGCTGACGGCCCGCATTACGCGCGAGAGCAGGGAGCTGCTGGGGCTGGAACCAGGCTTGCCCGTGCTGGCGTTGTGCAAGGCCATGGCCGTGCAGGTGGAAAAGGCCGCGAAAGCTGGGGGCGGTGCCAATGCCTGGCCTGGCCGTGCCACCCGCGTGTCGCGTGGCGACGTGGGCGATGAGGTATCTGCAGAGCTGGATGCGGGAATGCAGATGGTCGGGGTGGCCGCCGCGGGCAGCGGTTTGCGGTCTGGCAGCCGTGTGGTGCTGCGCGTGGACGAGTCGGCCGTCGTTCTGGCCGTTTAGGGTAACGCTGAACAAGTTCCTCGCGTGCGGCGCCCCCTTGCATCCCATCCCCAACCAGAGCGCGCCACGTTGCGGGAGCTTATTCAGCGTCGCCTCGGCTGAGCAGGCCCTGGCGGCTACTTGCCGCCCAGCTTGCGGTAGACCGTGGCCCGGCTGATTCCCAGCACCCGGGCCGCCTCCGCCACATTCCCCCGAGCCTCCTGCACGGCCTGGCGGATCAACGCCGTCTCCGCCGCACGCAGCGGCGCCGCGCCGCCCGTGGGCAGCAGCAGCGTGGTGGCGGCCTGGGCGGGCAGGCAGGGCAGGCCCGCAAGGCGCAGCCCCGACCATACGGGCAGCATGAGTGGCGTGGCGCCGCCACGGCGCGCCGCGTCGAACAACTGGCCCCACGGCAGGGCGAGCAGCTCGTCGCAGTGCAGGCGGCTGCCTGGCGCGTGCAGCGGCAGGGGCAGCAGTTGGCGCGCCATGCCGTTCGTGCCCGCCACGAAGCCCTCGGCATCGAGCGTGAGCAGGCCGTCGCCCTCGTGGCCCAGCGCAGCGCCGGGCCAGTTCAGGCGCAGCAGCAGGGCATGGGGGCGCTGCAGCAGCAGGGCGTCTTCCATCGCGCGGGCCGAGCGTGCGACGAGGTGGCGCAGCTCGGGTCGCTCGGGGACATCCACGCCCGTGAGGTCCAGCATGCCGATGCAGCCGCCGTCAGGACCGAAGAGCGGCGCGCCCGCGCAGCTGTAGCCCTGGTTGTCGTCAAAAAAATGCTCCCCCTGGTGCAGCCAGACGGGCTCCAGCTCGGTGAGCGCCGCGCCGATGGCCGTGGTGCCCACGCAGGCTTCCGACAGGTCCACGCCCACGCGGCCAATGGCGCGTGCGCGCGGGTCTTCGTGGCCCTGAGCGCCCTGCACCTCGATCACGGTGCCGCGCGCGTCGGTCAGCATGGCGAAGTAGCGCATGCCCGCAATGGCGCGCGTGAGCTGCTCCAGCACCGGGCGAGCGGCACGCAGCAGGTCGTGGTGCTGCTCCTGGGTCTGGCGCAGCAGTTGCGCGCTCACGGGATGAAATTCCACCCGCTGCCCCGGCCGCTGACCCGCGGCCAGGCAGCGTTGCCAGGAGCGGGCAATCCACGGCTCCATCCCCGCGGGCGATCCGCCGTCGAGCAGGGCGCGGCGCGCCAGGGCGATCTGGTGGCTGCGGGAGGAGGTTGGCGTGGCGAGCATGGTGGAGGAAGGCATGGTGCACCGGCGTTGCGCCGCAGCATGTTTCATTTTGAGAATATCCGGCGCGGGAGGGTGGGAATTCAGGGTTCTCCCTAGGAAAGGGGCTGGGAGGCAGGCACAAGATGGAGAGCGCCAATCCAGCCATCACCCTCTCCAAGGAGACAGCGAGATGCAAGTCCAGTTCACCGTCAACGGCCAGGCGGCCAGCATTGACGTCCCCCCCAACACCCTGCTGGTGCATGCGCTGCGCGAGCACCTGCAACTGACCGGAACGCACGTGGGCTGCGACACCAGCCAGTGCGGCGCCTGCACCGTGATCGTGGACGGCCGCGCCGTCAAATCCTGCGCCATGCTGGCCGTGCAGGCCCAGGGCGCCCAGGTGCAGACCATTGAAGGCCTGGCCGCGCCCGACGGCACCATGCACCCCATGCAGGCGGCGTTCAAGGAATGCCACGGCCTGCAGTGCGGCTTCTGCACGCCGGGCATGGTGATGAGCGCGGTGGACCTGTGCAAGCACCACCCCCACGCCAGCGAAGGCGAGATCCGCGAGCTGCTCGAAGGCAACCTGTGCCGCTGCACGGGCTACCAGAACATCGTGCGCGCCGTGCAGCAGGGCCAGAAGGCCATGGCTTCGGCATAACAAAGGAGACACACCATGGGTGCATCCGACTTCTCCCAGCTGCCGCACATCGGCGAAGCCTACAAGCGCAAGGAGGACTACCGCTTCCTCACCGGCGCGGGCCAGTACACCGACGATGTGGTGCTTGCCGCGCAATGCCACGCCGTGTTCGTGCGCTCGCCCCACGCGCACGCCAAGATCAACAGCGTCAAGACCGATGCGGCCAAGGCCGCACCCGGCGTGCTGGGCGTGTTCACGGGCGCCGACGTGGCGGCCGACCACATCAACGGACTGCCCTGCGGCTGGCTCATCACCAGCACCGACGGCCAGCCCATGAAGGAGCCGCCGCACCCCATCCTGGCCCAGGGCAAGGTGCGCTACGTGGGCGACCACGTCGCCATGGTGGTGGCCCACACGCAGCAGCAGGCGCGCGACGCGGCCGAGCTGGTGGAGGTGGACTACGACGTGCTGCCCGCCGTGGTGCAGGTGGGCGACGCCGCTGCGGGCGCGGTGCCCGGCGCCGTGGTGCATGACATCGCGCCCGACAACCACTGCTTCAAGTGGGCCATCGGCGACAAGGCGGGCGTGGACGCCGCCTTTGCCAACGCCGCGCACGTCACCAAGCTCGACCTGGTCAACAACCGGCTCATCCCCAACGCCATGGAGCCGCGCGCCGCCATCGGCAGCTACAACCGCGCGAACGACGAGTACACGCTCTACGTGAGCAACCAGAACCCGCACGTTGAGCGCCTGCTCATGACCGCCTTCGTCATGGGCCTGCCCGAGCACAAGGTGCGCGTGATCGCGCCCGACGTGGGCGGCGGCTTTGGCTCCAAGATCTACCTCTACGCAGAGGACGTGTGCCTGACCTGGGCCGCGAAGAAGCTCAACCGCAACATCAAGTGGGTGGCGGACCGCAGCGAGTCCTTCCTCTCCGACGCGCACGGCCGCGACCACGTGAGCCATGCCGAGATGGCCATGGACAAGGACGGCAAGTTCCTCGCCCTGCGCGTGCACACGCACGCCAACGTGGGCGCGTACCTGTCGACCTTCGCGAGCTGCGTGCCCACCATCCTCTACGCCACGCTGCTCGCGGGCCAGTACACCACGCCGCAGATCCATGTGGAGGTGGATGCATGGTTCACCAACACCGCGCCCGTCGATGCGTACCGCGGCGCAGGCCGGCCCGAGGCCACCTACCTGCTCGAACGCCTCGTCTCGCGCTGCGGCTGGGAGATGGGCCTGGGCCAGGACGAAATCCGCCGCCGCAACTTCGTCACCAGCTTCCCCTACCAGACGCCCGTGGCGCTCCAGTACGACATCGGCGATTACCCCGCGTGCATGGGCCAGGCCCAGCAGCTGGCCGACGTGGCGGGCTTCGAGGCGCGCCGCAAGGCCAGTGAGTCCAAGGGCCTCCTGCGCGGCATCGGCTACAGCAGCTACATCGAGGCCTGCG
Organism: Acidovorax sp.; assembly: GCA_030150585.1. Taxonomy (GTDB): domain Bacteria; phylum Pseudomonadota; class Gammaproteobacteria; order Burkholderiales; family Burkholderiaceae_C; genus JASLFM01. The sequence continues at coordinate 2,661 of JASLFM010000205.1, read as the reverse complement.
GCCTGGCACCCTCGAACATCGCCGGGGCGCTGGGCGCGCGCGCGGGCCTGTTCGAGTGCGGCGAGGTGCGCGTGCACCCCACGGGCAGCGTCACGGTGTTCACGGGTTCGCACAGCCATGGCCAGGGGCACGAGACCACGTTCGCCCAGGTCGTCGCCGCGCGGCTGGGCATCCCGGTGGAGAATGTGGACGTGGTGCACGGCGACACGGGCCGCGTGCCCTTCGGCATGGGCACCTACGGCTCGCGCTCCATCAGCGTGGGCGGCGCGGCCATCATGAAGGCGCTGGACAAGATCGAGGCCAAGGCCAAGAAGATCGCCGCGCACCTCATGGAGGCGAGCGATGCCGACATCGACTTCGCCAACGGCGAGTTCAGCGTGCGCGGCACCGACAAGAAGATCCCTTTCGGCCAGGTGGCGCTCACGGCCTACGTGCCGCACAACTACCCCCTCGCCACGCTGGAGCCGGGCCTGAACGAAACCGCCTTCTACGACCCGACCAACTTCACCTACCCCGCAGGCACCTATATCTGCGAGGTGGAGGTGGACCCGGCCACGGGCGTGGTGCGCGTGGACGCTTTTAGCGCGGTGGACGACTTCGGCACCATCATCAACCCCATGATCGTCGAAGGCCAGGTGCACGGCGGCATCGTGCAGGGCATCGGCCAGGCGCTCATGGAGCATGGCGTGTACGACCGCGAGACCGGGCAGCTGCTCACCGGCAGCTTCATGGACTACGCCATGCCGCGCGCGGACGACTTTCCCGAGTTCAAGCTCGGCCATGTATGCACGCCGTGCACGCACAACCCGCTGGGCACCAAGGGCTGCGGCGAGGCCGGGGCCATCGGCTCGCCGCCCGCCGTCATCAACGCCGTGCTCGACGCGCTGCGTCCGCTCGGCGTGAAGGACTTCGACATGCCCGCATCGCCGCACCGCGTGTGGGAAGCCATCCAGGCCGCCAAGGCATAAGGGGAGAGCACCATGTACGCATTCACCTACGAACGCCCCTCCACCGCCGCCGCCGCCGCCCAACTGGCGGGCGCGGGCGGCAAGCTGCTCGCGGGCGGGCAGAGCCTGCTGCCCTCCATGCGCCTGCGCCTGTCCAACCCCGGCCAGGTTGTGGACCTGGGCGGCGTGGCTGAGCTTGCGGGCATCCGCCGCGAGGGCAATGCCATTGTCATCGGCGCCATGACGCGCCATGCCGACGTGGCCGAGAGCGCCGATGTGCGGGCCGCCATCCCCGCGCTGGCCGCCTTGGCCGCCGGCATCGGCGACCGGCAGGTGCGCGCGCGCGGCACGCTGGGCGGCTCGGTGGCCAACAACGACCCCGCCGCCTGCTATCCGAGCGCCGTGCTGGGCCTTGGGGCCACCGTGGTCACCAACCAGCGCCAGATCGCGGCGGACGATTTCTTCCTCGGCATGTACACCACGGCGCTGGAGGAGGGCGAGCTCATCACCGCCATCCGCTTCCCCATTCCGAAGAAGGCCGCGTACCTCAAGTTCAAGCAGCCGGCCTCGCGCTTCGCGCTGGTTGGCGTGTTCGTTGCGCAGACCGATGCGGGCGTGCGCGTGGCCGTCACGGGCGCGGCCAGTTGCGTGTTCCGCCACGCGGGGCTGGAGGCGGCGCTGAACCAGAGCTTCAGCCCCCAGGCCGCGGCCACCGTGCCGATCGACGCGAGCGACCTGAACGGTGACCTGCACGCGAGCCCGGCCTATCGCGCCCAGCTCATCAGCGTGCAGGTACAGCGTGCGGTGGCCCAGTTGATCTGAGTTCAAGCCTTTCAGCCTCCCAGCGCCTGACCAGAGTGCGCAAGCAGCTATCAAAAAAGTAGTAATGAACGCCACAGGCTCCATCGACGCTCTGGCCCAAGCCCTGCAATCCGAGGGCTACTACGCCGACCGGCGCCTGGCCACGGCGGCTTTCCTCGCCATCAAGCTGCAGCGCCCGCTGCTGCTTGAAGGCGAGCCCGGGGTGGGCAAGACCTCCCTGGCGCACACGCTGGCACGCGTGCTGGGGCGCGCGCTGATCCGCCTGCAGTGCTACGACGGCATGGAGCAGCGCGAGGCGCTCTACGAGTGGAACTACGCCGCGCAGCTGCTGCACATGCGCGCTGCCGAAAGTCTGGGTCCGGGCCAGGGCCTGAACGTGGACGCCGTGGAGCGCGAGGTGTACGGCAGCCGCTACCTGATCCCCCGCCCGCTGCTGCAGGCGCTGCAGGCCCCCGCGCCCGGCGCCGTGCTGCTCATCGACGAGGTCGACCGCGCCGACGAGCCCTTCGAGGCCTTCCTGCTCGAATACCTGGGTGAGTACCAGGTCACCATCCCCGAGGTGGGCACCGTGCGGGCCGAGGCCACGCCCCTCACCATCCTCACCAGCAACCGCACGCGCGACCTCCACGACGCCGTCAAGCGCCGCTGCCTGTACCACTGGCTCGACTACCCCGAGCGCGAGCGCGAACTTGCCATCGTGCGCGCCCAGGTGCCGCAGGCCAGCGAGGCGCTCTCGGCCCAGGTGGCGCGATTCGTCGCGCGGCTGCGCGGCCAGCCGTTCGCCAACGCCTTCCAGCGTGCGCCAGGCATCGCCGAGAGCGTGGAATGGGCCAAGGCCCTGGTCGCGCTCGATACGCTGGTGCTGGACCCGGAAGTGGCCGTGGACACGGCC
>JASLFM010000165.1 GCA_030150585.1 Acidovorax sp. | reverse complement strand
GCCAGGCGGAAATCGATATCCCGCAGAATGTCGAGCGTGCCGGTGGAATCCTGCACCGACTTGAAGACGTGATCGACTTCGATCAAGGGCTGAACTGACATGAATGACCTGCGTGCTGCTGTGATGCGGCGTGACTTTATCCTGAGCCTGGCGGCCTTCTCCGGCATGGGGGCTTGGGCCGCGGGGCCCGCGCCAACCATTCTGGTGCTGGGCGACTCGATGAGCGCCGAGTATGGCCTGGCGCGCGGCACGGGCTGGGTGGCGCTGCTGGAAAAGCGCCTGGCGCAGCAGAAGATCGTGGCCACGGTGGTCAACGCGAGCGTGAGCGGCGACACCACGGCTGGTGGCCGCTCGCGCCTGCCCGCGCTGCTCAAGCAGCACAAGCCCGCCGTGGTGGTGATCGAGCTGGGCGGCAACGACGCGCTGCGCGGCCTGCCGCTGCAAAGCACCGAGGACAACCTGAAGTGGATGACCCAGGCCGCGCAGGATGCGGGAGCACGCGTGCTGCTCGTGGGCATGCAGGTGCCGCCCAACTACGGCGCAAGCTACACCCAGCGCTTTGCGGCGACCTTCGAGACGGTGGCCAAGGAACGCAAGGCCGCGCTTGTGCCGTTCCTGCTCCAAGGCGTTGCCGATGGTCCCGACCCCACGGCGATGTTCCAGCCTGACCGCATCCACCCGCGCGCCGAGGCACACCCGCGCATGCTCGACAACGTCTGGCCCGAGCTGCGCAAGCTGCTGCGCTAGTTTTCCGGCGTTTGCGCAGTGGCCGGCGCCAGCGCGGCCCGGTAGGCATGCCAGCTCGCGTAGCCGAGCACAGGCCCCGCCACGAGCAGGCCGGCGCCCCAGACCCAGAGCGAGAACGCCACGAGCACCGTGATGAGCAGGCCCCACAGCAGCATCACGCCAGGGTTCTCCAGCACCACACGCATGCTCGTGATGCCGGCGGTGAGCGCGTCGGTGTCGCGGTCCAGGATCATCGGGATCGACACCACCGTGCTCGAAAACACGAGCCCGGCGAATGCCCCGCCCACCAGCAGGTAAACGGCGACGAACTCCCAGTTCTCGGGATTAAAAACGGCCTGCACCACGCCCGTGGTGGACGGCATGCCCGTATTGAAGAACACCGCGAACACCACGAGCGAGGCGCGGCCCCAGAGCAGCTCCAGCACGATGAGTACCAGCACGAGCATGCCCATGCTGCCCATGTGCCGGTCCCAGCAGGTGATGGACTGGCCCAGATCGGGCGGCAGGCCCACTTCGCGGCGGCGGCTGGTGTCGTAGAGCCCCATGGCGAGGAATGGCCCCACGAGCAGGCAGCCGCTTGCAATCGACATGGTGTATTCGGGCCGCGCACGGAACACCCAACCCAGCACCAATGCCATGAGCCAGAAACACACCCCGTAAAACGAGGCAATGCCCGGCGCACCGGCCATGTCGCGCAGGCCCTTGGCCAACCAGTGGAACGGGTCCTTCCAGCCCAGGGGCAGCAGCACCGGCGGTGCGGTGCAGGGGGCGGAAGATTCTGGCGCGGGAGGGGCAGTCATGGAGCGGCTCGGCGGCAGTGGGGTTCCCCCACCTTAACCGCCGCGCGCGCACCAAACCATCAAGGAAACTACCAGCTCAGGCGGGAAAGGCCGCCGCGAGGGCCTGGGCCAGGTCGCGGCGAAGGTCCTCCACGCTTTCGAGCCCCACCGAGAAGCGCACCAACGTGCCCGGCCGCAGCTGCGGGGTGGCGCATTGGCGCATCGACGGCAGATCGTAGGGCACAACCAGGCTCATGGGCCCCCCCCAGCTATAGCCGAGCTTGAACAGGCGCAGACTGTCGCAGAACCGGTCCACCTGGTCCTGCGTGTAGCGCGAATCAATCACAACACTGAACAGGCCTGCGGCTGCACCATCACCCTGGTTCGCGGCTCCGCACAGCGCCTTCCAGTGCTCGTGCCCCGGCGAGCCGGCCAGCGCGGGGTGCAGCACCTGCGCAACAGCGCCCTGCGTACCCATCCAGCGCGCCAGTTCACGGGCCGCGATGTCGTGCGCACGGTAGCGCAGGCCCACGCTGGGCAGCGCACGCAGCACGGCCTCCACGTCGTTGGCGCCCACGCCCAGGCCCATGTGCATGTGGGCGAGCTTGATCCGCTGGTGCAGCGCCTCGCTGCGCGTGACGATGCTGCCCATCAGCACGTCGCCGCCGCCGCTCGGGTACTTGGTGAGCGCGTGGGCCGACACGTCCACGGACAGGCTGCCGCTGCCGTCGCCCATGAGGTCGAACGGCGCAAATGCCAAGCCTGCGCCCCAGGTGTTGTCGAGCGCCGTGGTCACGCCGCGCTCGCGGCAGATGCGCACCATCTCGCGCAGGTCGGGGAACTCCAGGGTGACGGAGCCCGGCGCCTCCAGCCACACCAAGCGCGTAGCGGGCGTGATCCGCGCGGCCAGGTCGGCCGGATCCATCGCGTCGTACAGCACGTGGCGGATGCCGTAGTGCCGCAATTGCCCTTCGGCCAGCGCCTTGTTGGGGCCGTAGGCGTTGTCGGGGATCAGCACCTCGTCGCCTGCACGCAGCAGCGCCAGCGCCGTGGTGGCAATGGCCGCCAGGCCACTGGGCACGAGCAGGCACTGCAGGCCGCCTTCGAGCGTGGCGATGCGCTCCTCAAGCTGGTAGGTGGTGGGGGTGCCGTGCAGGCCGTAGGTATAGCCGCTCTTGTCCTTCCACTCACGCGTGCGCATGGCGGCAACGTTCGGGAAGATGACGGTGGAGGCCTTGTAGACGCCCGGCTGGGGTGCCAGGAAGCCGGCCGGCGGCGTGTATTCGTGGTGGACGATGCGGGTGGAGAGATCGTGGTCAGGGGCGTTCATGCCATGATGGTAGCGCGCGACCGCCGCCAATGGGCGGCCGCGCGCCGGCGCGCAATGCGCCTGATTTCGACGCAGGAGCGCCCCGTCAGCCTGCCTTCACGGCAAGCTGGTTGTTCACCGAGCTCACACCCTTGACAGCCTTGGCGATTTCGGCAGCACGGTCCTTGGCCTGCGCCGTCGGCGCCGGGCCGCTGAGCGTGACCACGCCCGACTTGGTGTCCACATTGATCTTGAGCGCGCTCAGGTCGGGGTCCTTGGCCAGGCCGGCGGACACCTGGGCCGTGATCGCGGCGTCGTCCACCGCTCCCATGGCTGTATTGGCGGCCTGCTTGGCGGCCTCACCCATGTTCTGGCCTGCGGCCTCGACCTTGGCGGCGCCCTCCTCCACCTTGGCGCCGGTGGACTGCACAGCCTCCTGGGCCTTGCGCTGCGCATCGGCAGCGGCCTGCTCGGTCTTCTCGACGGCGGCGTCGAGCTTTTGGCCGACAGTCTGCTCCTCGGGCTTCTTGTCGCAAGCGGCCAGGCCGAAAGCCAGGGCGCTGACGGCGAGGAAGCTCAGGATGCGATGGGTCTGGCGGTTGGCGTTCATGCGCGTCACTCCTTTGGTGTTGAATCCGATGTCCCGCACTGTAGAGACCCTGGCAGCCGCCCCAGGTCGGACGCCACCGAAGGTGCTGTAGGACAAGGCCGACGCCCCCTGCCGGGACAAGAGTCCGAGTACGGGCACGCCCTTGACTGCAGGCCCGACAATCGGCTCCATGCTGCCCCCGTCCCTCGTCCGCTGGTTTCCGTTCCTTGCCTGGCCCCACCCCGACCGCAACCTGCTCCAGGGCGAGTTCTGGGCCGGCATGACCGTCGGGCTCATGCTGGTCCCCCAGGGGGTGGCCTACGCGGCGCTGGCGGGCATGCCGCTGGTTACAGGCATCTACGCCTCGCTTGTGCCCGCCCTCGTGGCCGTGCTGTGGAGCTCGTCCACGCGCTTGGGTGTGGGTCCCACGGCACTCACGAGTCTGCTGATCGGCGCCTCGCTCACAGGCCTGGCCGAGCCCGGCAGCGCCCACTGGGTGGCTCTGGCAGCCTGGATGGCGCTGCTTTCGGGCCTCGTGCAGATTGTCCTGGGGGTGGTGCGCTTCGGCTGGCTGCTGAACCTCGTGACCTCGCCCGTGCTCAATGGGTTCACGCAGGCGGCGGCCCTGCTGATCCTGGCGTCACAGCTGCCCGCCCTGCTGGGGCTGCGCACCACCTGGAGCGCCGTGGCGACGAGCCCGTCGCTGCACCACTTCGATGGCGCAGCAGCCGCCTTTGGCCTGGGCGGCATGGCCTTGCTGATGCTCGCGCGGCGCCTGCGCCCGGGGTTTCCCGCGGCCATCGTGGTGCTGGGCCTGGCCGGGCTGCTGAGCTGGGCCGTGGGCTTCGCCGATGCCGACGGCGCTGTGGTGGGCACGCTGCCCGCGGGCCTGCCCACACCCTACTGGCCCGGCTGGCTGTCGTGGGACGAGTTCGGCAGCTTGCTCATGCCCGTGCTGGTGGTCACGCTGGTGAGCTTTCTCGAAACCGCCTCGAGCGCCAAGGTCGAGCACCAGCGGGGCGGCACGCGCTGGAACGAGAACCAGGACCTGATTGCCCATGGACTGGCCAAGATGAGCTCGGGCCTGTGCGGCAGCTTCGCCACGAGTGCTTCGTTCTCGCGCTCGGCCATCAACCTCTACGCGGGCGCCAAGAGCGGCTGGGCCACGCTGTTCGCGATTGCGCTCGTGCTCGTGGTGCTGCTGTGGCTCACGCCCGCGCTGTACCACGTGCCGCAGTCGGTGCTGGCCGCTGTGGTGGTGACGGCCGTGACCAGCCTC
>JASLFM010000164.1 GCA_030150585.1 Acidovorax sp. | reverse complement strand
CGTCTCGTCGCGGACGGCGGAGTAATTGGACACGCCCACGTCGATCGGGAACCGGTTGGCCGACACCTTCTGCAGCTTGGCGAACCATGCGATCGGCACGTGGCTGTTGTCCATACCGTTGAGCGTGATCGACGGCGCGCGCAGGCGGTAGAACTCGCGCTCCACCGTCATGCCCACGGCGCCGTGCACGCCGGGTTTCTGCAGCAGCGTCGCGTAGCGCTGGCTGCCGCCGAAGGCGAGCGGGTCGGTCAGGAAGCCCTGGAACAGCGCCGAATTCTTGTTGAACTCGCCCTGGTAGCGATCGGCCAGGAAAAGGTGGCTGCCGCCCCAATACGGATAGAAGCTCTGCTGCGCGACTTCGAGCGCCCAGTCCTCCATGCCGAAGAACGCGAGCGAGGCACCCAGGTTGGCGCTGCCCTTCTGGTCGTTGGCCACCTGGTTGAGCGACTTGAGATAGGGCATGCGCGCCACGGCCGCGCGCGCGGCCTCAACGGCCTCGCCGGGCTGGAAGAGGTCGGTGCGGATCTGCGCGAGCAGCATGTAGGGCACCGGGTCCTTGTCGTCGAGCGCAATGGCCTGCTCCAGCGTGCTGATGGCATCGGCATGGCGGCCGAGCTGGTAATAGGCCACGGCCGTCCAGGTCTTGGCGCGCGCGTAGCGGGGCTCCATTACGCCCGCGCGCAGAAAGGCGTCGAGCGCCTCCTGCGTGCGCCCCTGCTTGAGGCGCAGCAGGCCCTGGCCCGTGAGCGCCACGTAGTCGGCCGGATTGCCTGCGAGCGCCTGCGCGAACGCGGCATCGGCCGCCGCGAAGTTGTTGGCAAAGGCCTCGAGCGTGCCCAGTTCGCCCTGGTAGCCCGCCGCATGCGGCGCGAGGTCGAGCGCCAGGCGCAGGTGCTCGCGCGCGGGCGCCGTGTCCTCGCGCTCGGTGTAGGCGCTGCCCAGGCCATACCAGCCCCGGCTGTCGTCCGGGGCGCGCTGCGCGGCCTCGCCGTAGGCCGCGAAGGTGAGCGGCGCATCGCCGCGCCGGCGCGCCAGCTCACCGCGCACCAAAGCCACCGAGGCCAGATTCGCGTCGTCCTGCGCGGCCGCGCCTGCGAGCGTGGCCGCACTGTCGTCGAGCCGGTCCGCCAACAGCTGCGCACGCGCCACCTGCGCGACCAGTGCGGGGTGCCGGGGCCACCGGGCCAGGCCCTGCTGCAGCGTGGCCACGGCGGCGGCACTGTCGCCGTCCATGAGCTGCAGGTCCGACAGCAGCAACCAGGTGGCCACGGGCGCATCGCCCTGCGCCTGGGCCTGCAGGGCCGCGCGGGCCCCGGCGATGTCGCCCTCCTGCAGGCGCACGCAGCTGTCGAACAGGGCGCGCCACGCCGGCGGCGCAGCCGTGGCCTGGGCCAGCGCCGCGCGCGCACGGGCCGGGTCACGCACGGCCAGTGCCTCGGCCGCGGTCCGCAGCGCATCGGGCAGGGGCTGGGCCCGCAGGTGGGGCAGCGGGTCGGCCGCCAGCGCATTGACCCACTGGATGCGGTCGCGCGGCTGGCTCAACACCAGCTTGGTGGGGGCCTTGCCCACCTCGGCCACGGCGGCCTCGTTCGCGCCCACGCTCACCGTGCCCTGCGCATTGCCAAACTCCACGGTACCCGAGAGCACGGTGAGCAGGGTGCGGCCGTCCTCGCCCACTTCGATGTCCCAGTCGGTGCCCCGGATGGCGGCGACGGCGGCGGGCGTCTCCAGGTTCATCCGCGTGCCGTCAGCGCGCTTGGTCTGCGTCCAGGCGCGGCCCGCGCCGAGCACCAGCGTGGTGACCGGCTGCGCGGGCGTGGCCAGGCCCTTGACCTGCAGCACCGAATTCTGGGCCAGGCGCAGCTGCGTGTCGTCGGCGAACAGCAGTGCCATCTTCGACGCCTGGCGCGTGCGCACGTAGTCGCCCGTGGCCAGGGCCTGCGCCACACGCGCGGGCTGCCAGTCGACCGCCGCAGCGGCGCGCTGGTCGCCGCCGCCCTGCAGGGCGAGGATTTCGGCCGCGGCGCCCGCAGGCACGGCAGCGTGTCCTTGCAGGGGCCAGGCAAGGGCCAGGAGCGCGCCGAGCGCGCTGAGCATGGGCAAGCGGTGGCGATGGCGGTGGCAGTGGTGCATGGCTGCTCTTGTCTCTTGTGCTTGTGGGGGGGCACGGCCACTCCCTCCCGGCGGCCGCTGGCGAATTATCCTGGCCCAGTCCGCACGGCACCCCGCAGGGCCGCGGGCTTTTGTGCAGAAAGCCACAGTTGGATGCAGTTGGTGGCATGTTTCGCTCCGCGGAGCGGCACCCTCCTACACACAGGCGCGCCGCGCAGTGCTACAACAAGATCTATGCCCGCTCCCGCACTGCCCGCCGCCCGCCGCCTGAAGATCGGCCTGTCCACCTGCTTCCAGCACGCCGACGCCGCCCGCCCGCTGTTCACGGGCAAGACGCTGCAGTACGTGGAGCAGTCCATCGCGCACTGGATCATGTCCGCCGGCGCCATGGTCGTGATGGTGCCCTGCCCGACGGGCGAGACCGCACGCGGCGACGTGACGCTGGCCCACTACGCCGAGTGGCTCGACGGCGTGGTCATGCATGGCGGCGCCGACGTGTGGCCGGGCAACTACGGCGAGGAGCCGCTGCGCGAGGAGTGGGTGGGCGACCGCGTGCGCGACCTGTACGACCTGGCCCTCGTCAAGGCCTTCGCGGAGGTGCGCAAGCCCATTTTCGGCGTCTGCCGGGGCCTGCAGCTGATCAACGTGGCATTCGGCGGGGCGCTCTACCAGGATCTGCAGACCCAG
>JASLFM010000161.1 GCA_030150585.1 Acidovorax sp. | reverse complement strand
GGGCATCCATTCGTAAGTTTGGTGATGTTTCGCGGCGCTGAACGGCGCGGCCGCCCCGGCATGGGGCGGCACCTGCGGGGGCAGGACGGGCTTACTTCAGCACATCGCCCACGCAGAGGTATTTGATCTCGACATAGTCATCCATGCCGTGGTGCGAGCCCTCACGGCCCAGGCCGGACTGCTTCACGCCGCCGAAGGGCACATGCTCGGTGGCCAGGATGCCCACATTGATGCCCACCATGCCGTACTCGAGCGCCTCGCTCACGCGGAAGATGCGGCCCACGTCGCGGCTGTAGAAGTAGCTCGCGAGGCCGAACTCGGTGGCGTTGGCTGCATCGATGGCCTCCTGCTCGGTCTTGAACTTGAACACAGGCGCGAAGGGGCCGAAGGTTTCCTCCCGCGCGCACAGCATGCCGGCCGTGGCGTCCGCGACCACCGTGGGCTCGAAGAACTGGCCGCTGCCCAGGCTGGACAGCCGCTGGCCGCCCGCGACGATGCGGCCGCCCTTGGCCACGGCATCCTGGACGTGGCGCTGTACTTTCTCCAGCGCAGCTTCCTCGATCAGCGGACCTTGGTTCACACCCTCTTCGAAGCCGTTGCCCACCTTGGCCGTCTTGACCTTGGCCGCGAACTTGGCGACGAATTCGTCGTACACGCCCTCCTGCACGTAAAAGCGGTTGGTACACACGCAGGTCTGGCCCGCGTTGCGGTATTTGCTGGCGAAGGCGCCTTCCACGGCAGAGTCGATGTCGGCATCGTCGAACACGATGAAGGGCGCGTTGCCGCCGAGCTCGAGCGACATCTTCTTCACGGTGGGGGCTGACTGGGCCATGAGGATGCGGCCGACTTCGGTGCTGCCCGTGAAGCTGATGTGGCGCACCACGTCGCTCGCGCACAGCACCTTGCCGATGGCGATGGAGTTGTCGCTGTCGGCGCTCAGGATGTTCAGCACCCCCGCCGGGATGCCCGCGCGCACGGCCAGCTCGGCGGCAGCCAGCGCCGTAAGCGGGGTGAGCTCGGCCGGCTTGATGACCACGGGGCAGCCGGCCGCGAGGGCGGGGGCGACCTTGCGCGTGATCATGGCCAGCGGGAAATTCCACGGTGTGATGGCTGCGCACACGCCGATGGGCTGCTTGAGCACGAGCAGGCGGCGGTTGTTGTCGAACTGCGGCAGCGTCTCGCCGTTGACGCGCTTGGCCTCCTCGGCGAACCATTCGACGAAGCTCGCGCCATAGGCCACCTCGCCCTTAGCCTCGGGCAGGGGCTTGCCCTGCTCTGCGGTCATGATGCGGCCCAGGTCGTCCTGGTTGGCCATCAGCAGGTCGTACCACTTGCGCAGGATGATGCTTCGCTCCTTAGCGGTCTTGGCGCGCCAGGCCGGCCAGGCGGCATTGGCGGCGGCGATGGCGACCTGGGCGTCCTGTGGGCCGAGGTTGGCCACGTCCGCGAGCTTCAGGCCCGTGGCAGGGTCGTGCACGGCGAAGCGGCTGGGGCCGGCCAGCCAATGGCCGTCGACGAGGGCATCGGTCTTGAGCAGGCTCGGGTCCTTGAGCAGCGAGAGGGGGGAGGTTTTCATGTCCATGGGCTTGCAAGGGAGGGCGTGGAGGAAAAGGGACGGGTTACTGGTTGATGATGCGCCGCGCGAACCGTTCCAGGTAGTCCATGAGCTGATGGGCGCCCGCGGTGGCAGCGGCCTCGTCGCCCGTGGCGATGCCTTCGGCCAGCGCCATGTGGGCCCGGGCGCCCTCGGCCAGCTCGCCTTCGTGCTGGTAGGCGTACCAGAAGCGGCGGCACTGCACGATGAGCGGGACCACGCATTTGACAGCCGAATGGTTGCGGCTGGCCTGGTGGTTGACCACGTCCAGTTCATGGTCGGCGCGCATGTATTCGTCAATGAGTCCGCTGTCGGCGGCCTGGCACATCTTGCGGGCGCAGCGCAGGATCTCCTGGCGCTGTGCGGCCGTAGCGCGCCGGGCCGAGCAGGTAGCGATCAGGCACTCGAGCACGCGCCGGGTCTGGATGACGTCCAGGTGGTCGGCCAGGTCGATGTTCGACACCAGCAGCCCGCGCCGCGGCTGCTGCTCGATCAGCCCGATGGACACCATGCGCAGCAGTGCCTCGCGCACCGGCGTGCGGCCCAGGCCCGTGCGCTCCGCGATGTCGGCCTCCACCACGGGGCTGCCGGGCTGCATCTCCAACGTGGAGATGAGGGCCTCGATGGCGTCATAGGCCACGTCGGCGGCGCGCCGCTTCGGGGCCGCGATGGTGGGGGGCGTGTCGGTGCGAAAGCTCATGGTGTCGGTGGGGGGAAGGAGCGTGCGCCATCCCGCCTTGGGGGTATGTTATGCATTTCCGGCGCGCGCGTGGTCAATCCGCCAGGGCCAGAATCTCGGCATGGAGTGCGCGGGGCACCGCCACGCCCCGCGCCAGGCTGCGCGCACGGGCCTCGAAGCGGCGCTGCGATGGCAGGCGCGCGCCCTGATTGGTGATGGCATCGAACATCCGCTCGGCCCGCTGCTGCTGGGCGGCCATGTCGCCTCCGCCGAGGCGGGCGGGATCGAAGGCCAGAATGAGCTCGCCATGGCAGGGGATGACGCCGTCGCCTGCGTCGAAGGCCAGCGACTCCTCGCTCATCCAGTCACCAATCAGCGCTCCGGCCATCAGCTCCACCATGGCGGAAAGGGCGGAGCCTTTGTGGCCGCCGAAGGCCAGCATGGCACCCTGCGCCACGGCCACCGGGTCGGTGCTCGGGCGACCCTGGGCGTCCACCCCGCAACCCGGTGGGAGAGGGGTGCCGGCGCGGCGGTGCAGTTCGAGGTCGCCGCGCGCGATGGCGCTGGTGGCGAAGTCGAATACGAAAGGGTGCGGCCCCGGGCGGGGCCAGCCGAAGGCGATGGGGTTGGTGCCGAACACAGGCTGGTGCCCACCCGCGGGCGCCACCCATGCATGGCTGGGTGTGAGCGCGAGCGCGGCCAGCCCTTGCGCGGTGATGGCCTCGATCTCGGGCCACAGCGCGGAAAAGTGGAAGCAGTGCTGAATGGCCAGCGCGCCAATGCCATGCTGCCGCGCGGCCGCGACGAGGGCTGGCAAGCCCCGCTCGAACGCCAACGGCGAGAAGGCGTAGCGCGCATCCACCCGGACCACGGCGCCGCTGGGCGGTGCCATCACGGGCTCCGCCTGCAGCGCAACCTTGCCTGCGCGCACCGTGTGGGCGCAGGACAGGATGCGGTACACCCCGTGTGAATGGCATTCGTCCCGCTGCCCGGCAACCACCGTGCGTGCCATGGCCTCGGCGTGGGGGAGGGACAGGCCCAGGCGCTGGAAAACATGGCTGGCCAGGGCCAGCAGCTCCTCTGCGGGCAGGTACAGGGTGTCGGCTTCGGGGGATTGGCGTGTGCTCATGGATCAATCAAAAAGAGACCGCGCTCTGCCGGAGCGCGGCGCGGTAGGAGGGGCTACAGCATGGCACCGACCTTGCGCAGCTCGGCGATCTGGGGTGCCTTGGGCAGCCAGATTTTGTCGAATTCGCTGGCAAGTGCCCCAACGTCAAGCTGGGGCTCGGTTTTGATGGGGAAGGGCGCGGCCCTGAATTTATCGATCAGGCCGAGTTCTGTGGTGACAATGTCCTTGATTTGCGCGTCCAGCGACTGGCGCACCAGGCCGCGGATCAGCTCCTTGTCCTTGGCGTCGAGCTTTTGCCAGACCCTGCCGGAGACAAGCGGAGCGAAGGGCATGAAGAGCGCGTTCATCTGCAGCATGGCCTTGGCCACCTTGTCGAAACGCTGGTTCCACGAGAACTCGATGTCGGCCTCCAGTCCGTCCACCTGGCCGTTGGCCATGGCGTCGAACACCTGCGGCGTGGGGATGGGCGTGGGCGCGGCGCCCAGCTGCTGGTAGAAGTCGCGGTACACCGGCGTGGGGTTGATGCGCAGCTTCATGCCCTTGATGTCCTTCACGCCTGCGATGTCCTTGGTGGAGAACACCACGCGCATGCCGGTAATACCCCAGCCCAGGCCGATGGTGCCGGTCTCCTTGGGTAGCGCGTCCAGCAGTTTCAGCGCTGCATCGTGGCGCACGAGTTTGGCCACGTCGGTGGTGGAGCGAACGAGGTAGGGCGCATTGATGGCGGCGATGCTGGAGACGCGCGAGCCCAATTCGGCAGCCTGGATCCAGCCCATGTCGAGCGCGCCGGTCTGCAGCTGCTGCATCATTGCAGCCTCGTTGCCGAGCTGACCCGAGTGGAACACTGCGGCCGATAGCCGGCCATTGGTCTCCTTCTTGAGCGTCTCGCCAAAGGCCACGGCGGCACGGTTCCACGAGTGGCCCGCTGGGGTGATCAGCCCCAGGCGGAATTCCTTGGCCTGGGCGCGGGCCTGGCCGATGAACGCAGGGGCGGCGAGCGCGGCGCTGGCCTGGACGAAGTGGCGGCGGGTCAGGGTCATGGCAGATGCCTTTCAGTGGGTTGGGGGGTTACTTCAGAAGACCGAGGGAGAGGCTGGGGAACAGCGACAGCATCACCAGCGCCACACAGCAGATCAGGAAGAAGGGCATGGTGACCATGAACATCTTTCCCGGCTTGGCTCCGGTGACGGCGGCGGCCACGAAGAAGGACAAGCCGACGGGCGGCGACATGAGGCCGAGCACGAGGTTCACCACCACCACCACGCCGAAGTGGCGCGGGTCGACGTGGTAGACCTCGGTGGCAATGGGCAGCAGGATCGGCACGGTCATGATGAGGCCGGGGATGCCGTCGATCACGGTGCCGATCACGAGCAGGATCACATTGGTGATCAGCAGGAAGCTGATCGGGTCTTTGGCCACGGTCTGGATCCATGCAGCCGCCGCCTGCGGCACCTTGCCGTAGATCAGCAACCACGAGAACACCGCCGCCGCGGCGACCAGGAACAGCACGATGGCCGAATACACGGCCGAGCGCAGCAGGATCTGCGGCAGCATGCCGAAGCGGAACTCGCGCGTCACGTAGCGGCCGACCAGGGCCGAGACCACGGCGCCCACGGCGGCCGACTCGGTGGGGTTGGCCACGCCCGCGAGGATGGAGCCGACGATGACGATGGGAATCAAGAGCGTGGGCGAGGCCTGCACGATGGTGCGCGCGCGCTGGGCCAGCGTCTTCTTCTCGCTGCGCGGGTAGTTGTAGATGAAGCCCATGCAGGCGATCACCACGAAGAACAGCAGCGTGAGCAGGATGCCCGGCAGGATGCCGGCCATCAGCATGTCGCCCACGGCCACCTGGGCGAGCACGCTGTAGACCACGAACATCACCGATGGCGGGATGATGGGGCCGAGCATGCCGCCGTAGACGGTGACGCCGGCCGCGAAGGTCTTGTCGTAGCCCTGCTTCTCCATCTCGGGCACCATGATCTTGCTCATGATGGCCACCTGGGCGGTGGCCGAGCCGATGATCGAGGCCAGCATCATGTTGGCCAGGATGTTGACGTAGGCCAGGCCACCGCGTACCGAGCCGACAAAGCCCATGGCCAGCTCCACGAGCCGACGCGTGATGCCTCCGCTGCTCATGATTTCGCCGATGAGGATGAACAGCGGGATGGCGATGAGCCCGTAGCTGTCCACGCCGCCGAACATCTGCGACGGGAAAGATTGCAACAGCACCGTGGCATCGGTGTCGAAGATGTAGACGATGCCGGCCAGGCACAGGCACACGCCGATGGGCACGCCGAGGAACATCACGGCGAGAAAGAACAGGCTGGTGATCATGGTGTGGGCGTGCGGTTCAGTTGACGGTTTCCTCAGCGTTGCCGAGATCGAAGCCCTGGACCGCGGCGCGCGGGGCGAAGCCCATGTCCTCGATCAGGTTGGCCAGCGCGTGGACGGTGAAGCTGAGGCTGAACAGCGGAATGACGAGTTGCACGATCCACGTGGGCCAGTTCAGCGTCTGGGTGCGTTCGGTGTAGAGGAAGTTGAAGCTCTCGGCCGCGTAGGCCTTGGCGTCGAAGCCGTACTGGGCGATGCCCACAGGATCGAGCCAGAGCCAGCATATGGCGATCATGGCGGCGCCGAAGGCGAACACGCAGGCTGTGGCGACGGCTTTCACGCGCCGCGCCGCGCGCTCGCCCAGTGCGTCCGTGAGCAGGGTAACCGCGAAGTCCAGCCGCAGTCGCGTCATGGCCGAGGCGCCGACGAAGCTCAGCCACACCACGAGGTAGACCGCTGCCTCGTCCACCCAGTAGATCGGCATGCCGGTGTAGCGGGTGGCGACGTTGAGCAGGATCAGCAGCGTGATCGAACCCATCAGGGCCATCAACGCCAAGCGTTCGAGGTGCAGGATGGCGCTGGAGGCCTGCTGTACCCAGCGGGCCCAGCCATGGCGGCTTGTCTCTTTGTTGGTTGTATTGGAGGTCATGGCCGGGCTCCGCAGCGTGCTTCAGGCGATGGAGCGGTATTGCGCGGGGCGGGTGGCCAGGGCCTTGTTGACCACGGCGGTGATGAATTCACGCTCTTCGCCGATCACCGGCATGCGCGGCAGGCGCATGTGCTCCGTGCCCACGCCCACCAGGGCATCGATCAGCTTGAGGTTCTGCACCAGCTTGTTCGACACGTCGAGGTGCAGCATCGGCGTCATCCACTGGTACAGCTTGAGCGCTTCGGCCCATTGGCCCGCCTTCATCAGGTCGTAGAGGGCCACGGTCTCGCGCGGGAAGGCACAGCCGACACCGGCGAGCAGCCCGTCGCAACCCAGCGCCAGGGCCTCGTAGGCCAGGTCGTCCACGCCACAGAACAGCTGATAGCGGTCGCCCACGGT
The DNA here is from genome assembly GCA_030150585.1 of Acidovorax sp. Lineage (GTDB taxonomy): Bacteria > Pseudomonadota > Gammaproteobacteria > Burkholderiales > Burkholderiaceae_C > JASLFM01. Next base: position 1,234 of record JASLFM010000161.1, on the reverse strand, counting down.
GTTGCGCAGGTCGGTGATGCGGCGGATATCGCCGCTGCTTTCCTTGATGGCTGCGATCCACTCGCAGTCGGCCAGCGCGAGCATGTGCTCGGGCTTGAGGTCCACGCGGTAGGCGACGGGGTTGTTGTAGACCATCACGGGCTTCTGGGCCGCGTTGGCCATGGCGCGCACGTTGGCCATGGCTTCACGCGCATCGGCCACGTAGATCACCGAGGGCATCACCATGAACCCGGCCACGCCGAGCCGGTTGGCGCCGTCGATGTAGCGCAGCGCCTCGCGGGTGCTGGTCTCCGACACGTTGGCCAGCACCGGGACGCGGCCACCGGCGGCGTCCAGCGCGATCCTCGCGACTTCGAGCTTTTCCTCCAGCGTCAGCGTGCTGGCCTCGCCGAGCGAGCCGCAGGTGACCAGGCCGTGGATGCCGTTGCGGATCTGGAAGTCGATGTGGCGGGCCGTGCCCTCGGCATCGATGTGCTCGTCGGCATGGAACTTGGTCGTGACGGCAGGGAAGATGCCCTGCCAACGGGGGTTGCTCATCATGAACTCCTGATGGTGCGGTTGAAGATGCGGTGGGGCGTTTCGCGCTCCTTTGTAAATATATTAGTGAGATATTTAAAATATTTTATTGGGGTTTCCGCTAGTGACGGCCGGCCGGTAGCGCCAGCGCAGGTCTGTTACAGGAAAGCCCCTAAAATGAACGGTTCGCCTGCCGCAGGCCCGCCGGGGCGCGGCCGGGCCTCCCTATCTCGCCGAGAAAAACCATGACCACCCGCTTTTCCGTTGCCGACATCCGCAAGAGCTTTCTGGACTTCTTCGCCTCCAAGGGCCATGCCGTGGTGGCGTCCAGCCCCCTGGTGCCGGGCAATGACCCGACGCTGATGTTCACCAACTCGGGCATGGTGCAGTTCAAGGACGTGTTCCTGGGCACCGATAAGCGCCCCTACAACCGCGCCACGTCCGTGCAGGCCTGCCTGCGCGCGGGCGGCAAGCACAACGACCTGGAAAACGTGGGCTACACCGCGCGCCACCACACCTTCTTCGAGATGCTGGGCAACTGGTCGTTTGGCGACTATTTCAAGCGCGAGTCGCTCAAGTGGGCCTGGGAGCTGTTGACCGAGGTCTACAAGCTGCCCAAGGAGCGCCTGCTCGCCACCGTGTATGCCGAGGACGACGAGGCCTACGACATCTGGACCAAGGAAATCGGCCTGCCGCCCGAGCGCGTGATCCGCATCGG